>JAYVIJ010000014.1:0-16919 GCA_043770315.1 Candidatus Altimarinota bacterium
CATAGATTATAATGTTAGAAGATAAAAATCAGTAACGAATGTTACAAGAGAAAGTATACTCTCGGGAAGTAAGTGAACAGTAAGTATAGTGTTCCTTCCCTCTGTGATCTTCTTGTATCAAGGTTACGAGATAAGCATAACAGATGAGGGTAAGGGAGGAGTAAGAGAGAATTATTTTTGAAAAAAGAAGAATATAGATATACTAAAAAAGCCAAAATACCATGTTTAATCTTTTTAATTTGCCCTAAGAATACATTTAGGGGTAGCTCATTCGGCTATCTCTTTGTCTTTGGGCAAATTAGATATGGTGTTTTGGCGAACATACGAGTGGGCTATCCCTTTTATGTTCGCCAAAACCCTCCAACTCAATCACTGTATTTTGGCGTATTACCTCGTAATGCGCCTTTTATGAATCATGAAATCAGAAAATGAGATACTTTTAAGCTCATTAAACAAATCCCCAATTCAGATATACAGATTACCATTACTTCACCACCTTACAATATTTGAAAGGTTTATGAAAAGAAAGAGTTATTACAAGAATACCTAAAGCCGTATATTTCCTTTGCTAAAGAACTCTATAGAATAACAAAAGACGGTGGAAGCGTTTTTTGGGAAGTATGAAATTTTATAGATAAATGAGAAGTCTTTCCGCTTGATATATACTTCTATGATATTTTTAAATCAGCAGGATTTCAACTAAGAAATAGAATTATTTGGCATTTTGAACACTGACTACATGCTAGTAAAAGGCTTTCGGGTAGATATGAAACCATATTATGGTTCACAAAATGAGAAAATTATCTATTTAACTTAGATAGTATTAGGGTACCTTCAAAATATCCAGGCAAACTTCACTTTAAGTGACCCAATAAATGAAAACCATCGGGAAATCCTTTATGAAAAAACCCTTCTGATCTATGGAAAATAATAGAAGAAGACTGGGAAAAGGAGATATGGAATATTCCAAATGTAAAAGCTAATCATCCAGAAAAAACAGATCATCCATGTCAATTTCCCATAGAACTTGTTGAGAGATGTATTTTAGCCACAAGCAATGAGTGAGATAAAGTTTTAGATCCATTTTTATGAGCAGGATCAACAATTCTTGCATCTTTAATGCATAACAGGGAATGACTAGGATTTGAAATGGATATTTCATATATAACTAGTAGCGAGGAGCGAATCAAAAGACTAAAAGATTGAAGTCTAAAAATTAGACCTATTTGAAAACCCGTACATAAACCATCATGAAAAGAAAAAATTGCAGTTAATCCATTTTTATAATTCTACTAAATATGAAAATAGTTGAAGTCTACTCACATCTCTACTGAGAGGAATTTCTCATAGCACGCAAGCCTCAATTATATGATGAAATTAAAGCCGTTATTCTGGATTTAGATGCTACAGTATTTAAAACAAAGGTAAGTCAAGAAAAGACAATGATGTGACAATTGCTCTATAGTCCGATTGAGATCAATGCCGAATTTAAGAGAAGATTTAATTTACTTTGATGGGATGAAGATAGGTACCAACATTGCATAACTACTGATAGAAAAATAATGGATGATTTACTTCCTTTAGACTTCGATGAACAAAAAAAGTTTCTGAAAAATATGGGAATTATTAATCCTATGACTTCTTATAAGCAAACAGATTTTGTAAAAGATGGAATATCGGTTGAAGTTCAATTTTGAAAATATGCTTTTGTTGCTTTTGATCTATTTGTAAAACATCTTATGTTTTACAGTGGGTGAAAAATCAATGTTTGAATAGAAATATTGCCTGTAAAATCAATGTGTAAGCAAATGTCAAGCTGAGTAGCTTACTACGAATGAGAAGTTTATAATGTTCTCCGACACGGAAGAACTAGCCCCCCTGTTCCACTTGTGATTATCGGAATTACACCTTAAATTAGTCTGGATTGCTTCGTGTCTCGGAATGACAAGCATTACTCACTTCTGAGTGCATCTATCGGCTTCATCTTCGCGGCTTTATAGGCAGGGAAGATCCCGAAGAAGAGTCCTGTCCCGACCGAGAATGAGAGCGCTAGGAGGATCTGATTCGATGTGATGACGGGTGTGATCGCCGTAGTCACACTCGTGATGAGCTTCACGATCCCGAAGGAGAGTGCTATCCCGACGATCCCACCGAAGATCGTGAGCATGACGGACTCGACGAGGAATTGTTCGATGATGTCTCGGCTTTTTGCGCCGATCGCTTTGCGGATACCGATCTCTTTCGTCCGCTCTGATACCGTCACGAGGAGGATATTCATCACCCCGATTCATCCGACGATGAGCGATATTGCGGCGATCCCTCCGAGGAATATCTTGAGGGTGCTCGTGATCGTCGAGAGGGTGTCGAGTGTCTCAGCTTGACTCTGGACGGTGAAGGTTGCTTTATTTGCATCAGTGATTTTGAATACTTCGAGGAGTCGATTATTGATCGCTTCCTTTGCGCTATCCATTTTCTCGGCACTCGCTACTTGTACGGAGATCGTCGAGATGTATGGAGATCCGAAGAGGGAGATGATCGCTGTCGAGAGAGGGACGTATATAGCATTGTCTGCGTTATTGAATCCGCTACTTCCTTTGGTCTTCGTGACCCCGATGACGGTGAAGAGTACGTTTCACACTCGGATCGTCTTGCCGAGTGGATCTTCACTTCCGAAGAGATTCTCGACGACCGTCGGCCCTATGACCGCGACTTTATCTCGTGCGGTCGAGTTGGCTTCTGTGATGAATGTTCCAGAAGTGACACTCGTATTGTTTACAGTTCCATACGCTGGAGTGACGCCATTGACCGTAGTACTCGTGTTCTTACTTCCATAGATGACTTGTTTCTGTGAGCTTACCAGGGGTGATACTGCCGCGACATCATCCATGACTTTGAGTATTTCGACATGTTCCATCGTAAATATTTTCTGATTGCTTCATCCTTGGCGTCTGACATCTCCTGAATTCGGACTTCCAGGTCGTACGGTGAGGAGATTGGTTCCGAGTGCAGACACTTGATTCACGATACTCGCCGTAGCACCTTGTCCGACTGCAAGCAGGACGACCACCGAGAAGACTCCGATGATAATCCCGAGGCTCGAAAGCCCTGCTCGCATTTTATTGGCAAGCATATTTCGGGCAGCGAGACTGATCGTACGAGAGAGTTGCATGGTTTAAGTATTTACGATTTTTCCATCAAAAATTTCGATCGTTCTTTTTGCTGTGGCACCGATCTTCGCATCATGGGTGATGAGGACGATAGTGCGACCCTCTTCATTGAGCGAGTGGAAGATATCGAGAACTTCAAGTCCAGTTTTCGAGTCGAGAGCTCCTGTCGGCTCATCGGCGAGGATGACGGAAGGAGATCCGACGATGGCACGAGCGATCGAGACACGCTGCTGTTGTCCGCCTGAGAGTTCCGTCGGCTTACTTGCATATTTATTACTGAGTCCGACGCGATCGAGAGCTTTTTTGGCAAGTCTTTCTTTTTCTTTCATAGGAAGTCCCTGATAGTCGAGCGGGAGCATGACTTGTTCGAGTGCTGAAAGACGAGGTATGAGATTATATCCCTGAAATATGAATCCGATTTTCTTCCCACGAAATTCGGCTTCTTCGTTATCTGTAAGGAGGAGCGTATCTTTTCCATCGAGAAAGTAGGTTCCAGAAGTGGGCTTATCGAGAAGCCCGATTATATTCATAAGAGTAGATTTCCCACTTCCTGATGGTCCCATAATCGCGACGAATTCCCCGTCATCTATCGTCACGTCGATATTCTTCAGCACTTGGATATCTTCCGTTCCAGCTTTATAGGTTTTGATGATGTTTTTGAGTTCAAGCATTGAGATAAATGGAGGAGATTGAGTTTTATATTACTTAGAATCATGGCGGACGTCCACCCCCAAATCCTCATCACTGCGTTCTTGTTGTACTACTTGAAGAAGTGGCAGATGTTGATTTAGTTACTTTACTTGTCGTTACGATGATATCTCATACAGCCAGCCCAGAGAGGATTTCTGTTTGACCATTGCTCGAAATTCCGAGAGTGACCTCTATTTTTTCTGTTGGGATAGACTCACTTGTCGATACTCCACTTGATTGATTCGAGCGAGTTCGACCATTAGCATTGAAATTTCGAGTACTTCCCGATCAGAGTATATTTCCAGAGAAGCTTCGACCAGATCCAGTAAGAGTACCACTTCCAGATATTCCATTTCTTCATGATCCTGAGAAACTTCGACCTGACCCAGAAACATCTCGACTTCCTGAGAATGCAGCACGTGCTTCGTCTGAGAAAGATCGAGTGCTTCCAGAGAAACCAGTTGGACGGTTCGCACTCATGAGTCGACCATATATCGAAGGATCAGTCGCTGTATTCACATAGGATTTTCCTCCTTCGCTCGTGATAGCAGAAGTCGGGACGATGATGACATCATTTTTTTCTGTGGTGATGATCTCGACGGTCGCACTCATCTTCGTATAGATATCATCCCGAGCGATCGAAAGTTCGACCACAGCTTCATACGATACGACTCCAGAGGTTTCTGTCGGTATAGCAGATACTCGACTGACTTTTCCGACATAACTTTCTGTCGGGAATGCATCGAGGATGATATTTGCTTTCATTCAGTCCTTGATCTTTACGATATCGATCTGATCGAGAGAAAGGGTTATTTCATAGGCATTTTTGTTCTCTACGAGGATCCCTTCCGTATTTTTTGTGAGGTCACCGACTTTCCACGGGATATCATTGACGATTCCATCGAAGCCCGCGACGATCTGATACTCTTTCAGAGCAATATTGGCTTTCGAAAGATTGATCTCGGCTGAGGATATACTGTTTTTTGCACTGCGTAGATCGGTCGCTTCAGGTCCTCGTATGAGTTCATTATAGGTGATCTCGCTGAGAGTGATCGTATTTTTCATTCGAGAGATTTCATTCTGACGGGAGATGAGATCCGTATTTTGTGAAGTTTTGAGGGCTTCAAAGGATCGCTCTGCTTTTGCGAGATCATTTTTTGTGCTTTGGAGTGATTGTTCTTTCTGAGTGATGGTATTCTTATCTGCGAGCGCTTGTATTGCGTCACTTCCGTAGTTTTTCAGGGTTGTGTATGTGCTATTGAGGCTCGTGAGTTTGCTTGAGAGAGTACTTCCGAGAGACCTGAGACTGGTTTGTGCTGTCTCGATATCACTCTGACCAAATGGAACTCCTGTCGGAGTGTTTCCATATTCTTCGACTCCCATAGCTGTGAGATCACTCATATCGCTGAGTATTTCTCGTACTTGTGTGATGACACTGAGGACTTCGTCGAGAGATCGAGTTGGTTTGGCTCGGACTATAGCAAGATCTTTATTGAAACTTGCGAGACTGCCTGATATGTTCTCATAGAGTTTTTCCGTCTCGACTTTTTGATAATTATTTTTCGCACCGAGATCCCCGTAGCGATCAGAAGTCTTATTATTTATATAGAGGAGATCTCTGATGCTACGGAGATTGTCAGGTATGATACGATTGCTTTCCTCGACCGAGAGAAATGCATTTGCCATATCTCGTTCGAGATTCGTCGCATCGGAAGTGGTGTCGAGATTTTGTTTGGTATAGTCGAGGTCACTCTCTGCAAGCTTCATTTTTTCTCTAAGAAGGCTGATCTGTGCTTCACTTTCGAGGAGAGTATTTTTTTGGGATACGAGAAAGTCTTTGTACTGAGCTTCGAGAAGATCGAGAGAGTTTTTGCTTTCCTCGAGGCTATTTTTTGTACGAACTCTATCAGCCTCCGTGGTCGTAGCAAAAAGCTTATTATAATTATTATTTGCATTATCGAGGGATATCTTCGCATTTCGGATATCCATATAGGCATCGCTCGCATCGATCTCTGCGATGACATCCCCACTTTCTACAGTTTCACCGACATTTTTGTAGATCTTAGTGACTGTCCCTTGTCGAGCGAGTGAGAGGACACTTGTCTGAACCGGAGATATCTTTCCCGTTGTTTTTACGCTGCTTGATATTGATCCCAGAGATACTCGAGTCAGCTGATTCTGACTTGCTATACTAGACGCAGTTCTCATAAAGAAATACCAATAACCTCCCCCTGCGATTGCTATACAAGCGAGGAGGATAATCCACTTTGATCGGCGCATATTGAATGAATAATAGTATTAGACAATACTATACTATCTCGGGGTAAGAGTCAAGTAAGAAAACTCTAGCGAAATGTCCCAGGGCTTGGCGTTTTAAGAACTGCTCTGAGCGCCATCTCGACAAGTTTGCGAGCTCTTCATACGCCCGTATTTTTAGGATCAATAGTTTCTAATTCATCATCAGAAGTTCATATAAGAGCTTCTCCTATAACAACTTTTGCCTTTCATTGAACATAGTCAGGTTCTAGGGGTGGAATAGTTTTTGCTGTTACTTGCTGTTGAACTAAGCCACCTACAACTCCTACAAGAGTTCGAGAAAGCATTGCTCTTCTACCACTCAATACTTCTGGCTTACTAGTTGGCACAGAAGGGGTTCCAATTTTCTTACTCATAGATAAGTAATTATTACACTTCCATTTTATCTATTTTTTGCTAATATCAAGGTATGATCGCACAAGAAAAACGAGACAAACTCAGAAAAACTCTTCCAGATGATTCCCTCATCATATTGGTTGGCAAGAGTGAGCAGATACGCAATGGAGATGTTTTTTATCCATTTCGTCAAGATTCTGATTTTCTCCTCCTTACTGGTCTCGATATTCCAGATATTGTCCTTATCGGGATCAAAAAAAATGACGAAGTCGAGTGGAGGCTCTATTCGGAAAGTATCACAGAGAAAGAAAAAATCTGGGGAACTTCCAGGATTTCCCATGAATCCCTTCGCACTCTCTCTGGGATAGGAGAAGTTCGCGAGATGAGATATTTCTCTTCTGATATTCGAGAACAGTTCAGGGGGGTTGACCATATTTTTCTCAGGGAAAAACTCTCGTACAGAGAGGAGAAAGATATTCTGAGAAAATTCCGACTTTCTGAACATAGAAAGAAAATCCAATTTCTCAATCCCTACCTGAAGCCTCTTCGTATGTATAAGACAGCAGAAGAGGTCGAATATATCAAAAAAGCAGTATCAATCACTCATCAAGCATATGGCCTGCTTGTGAAAAATATACGACCAGGAATGTATGAATATGAGATTGAAGCCCTTATTGCTTGAGTCTACCGTACAAACGCGACCGTGGAATCATATCCGACGATCGTCGCTTCTGGTCCAAATAGTTGTATTATGCATCATACAGCACATACACGCAAAATCGAAGTATGAGATCAGATACTGATCGATTTTGGTGCGGAATATAGAGGATACTCTTCCGATGTCACCAGAGTATTCTTCGTAGGTGAACCCAGTGTACGACAAAAAGCAGTCTATATGGCGACCAAGCGAGTCAAAGACTACGCACAGTCATTGATCTCGACAGAGAAATCTCGAAAGGAACATGAAGCGCTCGTACGGATATTTCTCGTCGAGGAACTTCGATTGCTTGGACTTATTTCTTCTCATATCTCAATCGATGAAGCAATATTACTTTCGAGAAAATATCTTCCCTACAAGTCTCTCAATCATCACCTTGGTCTTGATACTCATGATGTCGAAAGCGGGGATGATGTGATCGCTCCGTGAATGATCATCACGTGTGAGCCAGGGATCTATATCAGAGAAGAAGGTATCGGTATGCGACTTGAAGATGACTTGTTGATAACTGAAAATGGATATGAAAATCTTTCAGCAGAGATACCCTTCCTCAATTTATTGTAATTATGTATAAGCGACGAGAGTGTGATTTTCAAAAAATACTGGAAAAAAATCATTTTTTTCCTATAATGTCCCTACCTTAATTTTTTTGTATGAAAAAACTTCTTACTCTCGTTGCTGGATAC
This sequence comes from Candidatus Altimarinota bacterium, assembly GCA_043770315.1. Taxonomy (GTDB): domain Bacteria; phylum Patescibacteriota; class Gracilibacteria; order BD1-5; family UBA2023; genus JAGOMW01. The sequence continues at coordinate 7,914 of JAYVIJ010000014.1, forward strand.
GCTGCAGGACTCGCTGTCGCGATGAAGTATCGAAAAAATAATGGAAAATCCAAACTCAATGCCGATCCAAGTAAATCTGGAGTCGATAATTTTATCGAGGAAGTCGTCGATATCCACAAGTCTGCTTATGGTGACGCAAAAGAATATGTCGAGACGAATCTTGAAGATGTGAAAGATTTTGACTCACTCAAATCGAAGGTTTCAGAGAAGATGGGAGGACTCGCTGATCAAGCAGAAGGACTCATCCAATCTCTCAAAGAGAAAGGCCTAGAAAAGAAAGAAGTACTCGAAGAAAAAGTCGACCATCTTCGTGATAAGAAAGATGATATCATCAATGATGCCAAAGATACTGGAGCGAATTTCTCAGATGTCGCCGTCGATAAGATCGCTACTTGGATCGAAGGAGCAAAAGCAAAACTCGATACTGCTCACACGGCGGTAAAATCCAAACTTGATACTGACACTCCTCCGAAGAAGGTCGTCGCAAAAAAGAAGCCAGCGGCTCCAAAATCACCAAAAGCCTAATTCATTCCGCTTCGGCGGATTTTTTATCTCTTTATATTTTAAAAATTTTATGACCATACAAGATCCACAAAATACTGATCCAATAGAAGAAAATACTATCCAAGAGGAGCTCGAGAATATCGTGGCAGAAGATGGTCCTTCTGTATCTCAAGACGATGAGATTTTTCGACTTCGAGAGTCCCTTGCTCGTTCTCAAGCAGACTACCAAAATCTCCTTATGCGTGTCGATCGTGATAAGGCGGATATGGTATCATTTCTCTCGGGAAAGATCCTCACTCCACTTCTGACACAAGTCGATAATCTCGAACGTGCCGTCAAGCTCAAAGAAGGAGTCGAAGGAGATGGTTTCATCGACGGAGTCCGCTCTATGCTTTCGAGCATGGTGAAATATCTCGAATCTCAGGGAGTCGTACCATTCGTCTCGCTCGGTGAAGAAGTCGACCCGACTCGACATGATGTCATGACGCAGATGGCAGGTCCAGAAGGAAAGATCATCCAAGAATTCGAAAAAGGATACATGATCGGATCTCGGGTACTCCGACATGCGAAGGTAGTCGTAGGTTCTGGCGAATAATCCTCACTTATGAAATCTACTATCAAGGATATCCTTGCAAAAATCGAATCTCTTAACAATGAACTCAAAGAAGAATATGATCGTCTTTCTGAGAAATATGGATTCTCCTTTGAAGAAAAGAGAGTGATCTTCGTCGAAGAGATGCGAAGACGAAATAAGGGTATGAAGCTTCCAAAGTGGAAATTCCCTATTTCTCTGATGAACGTACGCCAAATTATTGCTATACCTTTCATTCTCGGCATGATATTCCCAGCCATTATCCTCGATATCTGTATCACGATCTATCATACGGTAGCATTTCCTCTCTATGGGATACCACGAGTGAAACGGTCTGAGTATATCATATTTGATCGGAAGTTTCTCGATTATCTTAATATCATCCAGAAAATCCAGTGCCTCTACTGTAGTTATGTGAATGGTCTTTTTGCTTACTCGGTCGAGATTGCTGGTCGGACGGAGCGATACTGGTGCCCGGTAAAGGCAGCTCACAAAACAAAATTTTCTCATGGCTGGTACAAAGACTTCGCTGACTATGGAAATCCAGAAGAATGGAAGGAGAAATATCACCACGATGAGAAATCATTCGATGATGTTCGAGGATAATACTTTCTAATATATATAATTCATTCTATGTTTCCCAAACTTCTCACATCACGACTTCAGACGATCCTTGGTCCAGACTTCGACCATACTCTTGAAGTATTTGCTCATGAACGCAAAGGATCCTTCCGTATCAATATTCTTAAATCCGATGAAGCAACCGTCCTCGCTGAACTCGAAAGCAAGTCTATAGTCGTCACACCATTTGCAGGGATAGGAGGTGCCTATCTCTTCGAGAAAAAAGATGATTATGCTCTGAAAGGGACTGATGCCTTCTATAGTGGGAAGATCTACCTCCAGTCGATATCGAGTATGCTCCCAGTCCTTGTGCTTGATCCGCAGTCAGGTGAGTCTATCCTCGATGTCTGTGCGGCACCAGGATCGAAGACCACACAGATGGCGATGATGATGCACAATGAAGGGAAGATCACCGCTCTCGAGCAAAATCCTATCCGCTTCGAAAAACTCATGCACAATGTGAATCTTCAAGGATCTACCATCGTGGAAGGAAAAAAAGTCGATGCAAAGGTCTACCTTGATCCTCTTGGCATCAAAAAATTCGATAAGATCCTCCTCGATGCTCCATGCAGTGCAGAAGGGCGTATCTCCACTCTCAATGAGAAGACTTATGGATTCTGGTCACTCGAAAATATCAAGAAGAAAGCAAATGTCCAATATGATCTCCTTTCTCGTGGACTCGCACGACTCGAGCAATGAGGCACTCTCGTCTACTCGACCTGTACCCTCGCTCCCGAAGAGAATGAATGAGTCGTCACTCGAGTCCTTGCAGAGAATCCTGATATCACTCTCGAGCCGATCGATATCGGATTCGGAGAGTGTGTATGGTGGAAAGAGGGGATCACGAAATTTGGATCACAGAAATATAGTGAAGCGATGAAAAATGCAGTACGAATACTCCCGAGTGAGGAGACGGAAGGGTTTTTCGTGGCAAAACTCGTGAAGAGATAAATATGATAAAAAATAAGCTAAACCCATTTTTGATTTATCTACGTAATTAGTTTATAATAAAAGTATCTCCCATACCTAAATTAGGTATAAAGTTAATATTTTTTATTATGAGAATGGATTCTGTCCCTTCAAATGAACAAAGATTTGCCAGGAAAGATGCTATCGATAATCTTAGGGCAGGACTTATCCGAGCTGGTAATCCTGATTCAATGAAGGTTTTGGCGTTAGTCGCTCAGCTTCAAAACCAGAGAGATAGTTCGTTTGAAGGGGATTTATTTCCTCTAGTTGCAGCCATGAGAAATGCTGTAAGCGATCTGGTGGATCCTCACTGGCTGTATACAGATGGTATGAGGAAAGCCTTAAAAATAAGAGTTCCAAAAGCTTTGATTATAAGTGACTCTCTTAAAATTCATCTTTGAGTTCAGTTAGAATGATGTATTTATGTTGTAGGCAATAGAGCATTATTCTTCTTTCCCGATTCAACATTTTTATGTGATGTTTCATCGTGTGAGCCAGAACAGCTTATGAAATTATACAATCCAACTACAGTTCAAAGATTAGCAGATCATTTCCAACACAAAGGATATACGAAAGATCCGCAAGAAATTCTAGTGAGTCTTCTAGATCAGGCAAGATGACTCAATTCTGACTACGAAGATTCTTGATCAAGAGAGTTTGACCGTGATGAAGAGCCATGAGCTTTTAAGCTAAGACTTTCAGATTTCCAAACAGCCTTAGTAGATACTCTGGCTTGGCAAGAGTGGCTCGAAACAGCTTCAGAAGAAGATATAAAAAGAGAGATGAGAATGGGAAACCCCCATTTACTAAAATTGCTGGATGATGAAAGCGATAAAGCTAGTATTGATAGAGCTCAAAGAGCTCCACATTTATTTTTAGTAAAAAATGATAATACTCTTCCAATTTAAAAAATGCTTTAATTACAGTGTGTCATATAAAACAAAATATACTGTAATTTATAATTTCATAAATATTTAAATTAACTTCCCCCAATCTTCCTTCCTTACTGCCTCCGCCCGCACCCTCTCGTCATATCCACAGTCTGTGAGCCACTTTTTCACTCATTCGATATCGTAGTGACTTCACCGGAGGTTGGATAAGAGAGTCTTACGAGGATGAGTGAAGGCGATGCGCCAGAGCGTGAGAAGTTGCTCTTCTATTTCTCGGTCACGAGTGTGCTTTACTGAGAACTTGAGGACGATAGAGTCTACCTTCGGTGCCGGATCGAAGCTCTCTCGTCAGACATAGCGGACGATCTCGATATCCGCACAAGCGAGCTCCATAGCGAGAGAGAGATACGAGTGATGAGGTTTTTTTGCTCTTCCTTCGAGGATCTTCTCTCCGACTTCTTGCTGCATCATGATCGTCATCTCTTTCGGAGGATTCGTGATATCATAGAGGAAGTGGAAGAGTATGGGGCTCGTGATATAGTAGGGGATATTCGCGATGACAGAGTACTCTTCATGTGAGGGAGTGTATTTCAGTATATCAATATGATGGATGGCTATCGGAGTCGTCTTCACGAGGACTTGCTCTTCTCAGAGGATCTTCGGTGCGACCCCTTCGCCCATATAGCGCTCATCGAGGATCTCGATCATATCGGGATCGAGCTCGACGAGATCGAGGGTCGCAGGGTGATGGCCGAGGATATAGTCCGTGAGCGCACCATATCCTGGTCCCACTTCGATGATATGTTCTCAGGCGATAGCGATCGAGTGAGCAATATCGGTGAGTGCTTCTTCATCGATGAGGAAGTTTTGTCAGAGGGATTTTTTGGCTTTGATAGTTTGAGTCATAGATAAATTCTAGTAGGATTGGATAAGAGTATTTTGATTTTAAGAATACTTTATGGTAAAATTAGTGTGTCAACATCTTTTGGAGGTAAACATCATGGATAATACTGGTCTTGGAATCATCATCATCTTTCTTCTGGCTATTGCATTTGAGACATATCCAGCTGATAAGAAAGCTTCGACGGGAGCATATTTCCTTCCCGTGCTCTGCGTGCTTTTTTCAGGATTCATCTTTGGGAAGATCCAACAATGGTGGTGACCCCCATCACCGTCGACATCGCCTCCCGTCTTTCTGGCGGTGAGAGCATTGCCTCGGTATGGGGCATGAGACGGCTTGCCTTGTGGTGAGTCGTTTTTCTTTTGTGATCTCCTTCTTATAATATAGAACTTTTCTATTTCACAAAATCGATACAGAGATAACTTCTTTGTACACATTTTTTCCACTCATTCTTTCGCTTTCTCTTGCTCTTCTAGAGAACAAGAAAATTATCTTGCAGAAATTCTTTTGACATTGTCTCACTCTTTTATATAATCCGCTCACTTTTGTATATTCTCTCGCCCTCTGGCGACAGACTCCTCATAGTGATGTTGCTGGTAAATCCTCCTTCTGGAGCGCATACTTGCAACCTCTCATTTTAATATCTATCTCTTACGCACCATGGCTGGTATCATAGGAAAAAAACTCGAAATGACTCGTGTCATTCACAACGGTACATTCACTCCAGTGACTCTTATCAAGGTTCCCACTCTTACTGTTGCTCAAGTCAAGACAGTAGAGATCGATGGTTATAGCGCTCTTGTCATTGCTATGACAGACGGAAAACGCACGACTCTTCGTGAAGTTTCTATTACTGGTCCATTCACTTCTCTTGAGAAGGGAGCAGAAATCACCCTCGATATGCTTGAAGGTGTAGTGACACTCGATGTCAGCTCTATCTCTAAAGGTAAGGGTTTCCAAGGTGCTATGAAACGTTGGAACTTCTCTGGAGGACCTGGAGGACACGGACACAAATATACACGTTCTCTCGGTTCTATCGGTACACGTAAACCTCGTCGTACGAAGCTCGGAAAGAAGATGCACGGACATATGGGTCTCGACAAAATCACCCTGAAGGATGTACCACTCGTACTTGTGAACAAGGATCTCAGAGTGATCGCCGTCAAGGGTCCAGTTCCAGGTGCTCGCAATTCTCTCATTACTCTCACATTTTAGATTTCCGGTTCTTCAAAAATCTAAAATCTAAAATCTAAAATCTATTTTTATGAAAGCTCCTCTCTTCGATACTCACGGAAAAAATACAGGTACAGTCGATCTCGAAGCATCACACTTCGGAGTGACTCCCAATCTTGGTCTTATCCACAGATTTCTCGTACTTCAGCAAGCAAATGGTCGTATCGCAATAGCACATACAAAACATCGTGGTGAAATAGCTGGTTCTACAAAGAAGATGTTCAAACAAAAATGAACTGGTAGCGCTCGTATGGGTGATCGCCGTTCTCCGATGAGACGAGGTGGAGGTGTCGTGTTTGGTCCTCGTAATGAGAGAAATTTTACTCTCACTATGAATGCCCAAGAGCGTCGTCTTGCTCTTCTCTCTCTTCTCTCTACGAAAGCTACTGAGAACAATGTAAAAGTCGTAGCATCATTCGGAAAGGATGCAGCAAAGACAAAAGGTATGACAACTCTTCTTGCTACTATGGAGGCAAATAAGCCGCTCATCGCTATCACTCGTGAAGAGAAAAACGATATCCTTGGTGCTTGGAATATCCCAGAGGTAAAAGTCGTCAATGTCGAATATCTCAATCCACACTCACTTCTCAAATATAAAGATCTTGTATTTACAGAAGCATCACTCAAGCATCTTTATACACATTTCTCTAAGTAGTATCTGATCATAATAAAAAACTAACGCTCCTCTCCTATGAATTCTCTCTATACAGTCATCAAGCGATTCGCTGTCACAAACAAGTCTACTGACGGTGAAATTAATGGTGTATACACATGCTATGTCGATCCTAGCTCTACGAAGATCGATGTGAAGAATGCTTTTAAGACGATCTACGGGGTCGAAGTCGAAAAGGTAAATATCCTTATGACTCGTGAAAAATTCCATAATACGAAGCTCGGTGTAGCTCGTAAGAAAGGAATAGAGAAGAAGGCAATGGTAACCCTCCGAAATGGTCAGAAAATCGTAAATTTCGAGAAAATCAAATAATTCCATCCCCAATACTTCGAACTCAATCCTAAATACTTTTCTATGTGAATCAAAAAATATAAACCTACCACCCCATCTCGTCGATTTATGACGGGTCTTACGTATGAGGAAATCACTACGAATGAGCCACATAAACCTCTTACGAGATTTATCAAAGATAGCGCTGGACGCAATAGTGCTGGTCGAATCTCTGTACGTCATCAAGGTGGTGGACATAAGAAGCTCTATCGTATGGTAGATTTCGCTCTTGATAAGAAAGATATTCTTGCTCGTGTAGAGACAATTGAGTACGATCCATACAGAACAGCATTTATCGCTCTTGTATGTTATCGTGATGGGGAACGTCGTTATGTTCTTGCTCATACAGAAATGAAAGTTGGAGATGATACTATTATCTCATCTACAGCAAAACCAGTTCCAGGAAATCGTATGGAAATCGGGAATATCCCTACTGGTCTTACCGTCTATAATGTAGAAATGATCACTGGTCAAGGTGCTTCTACGATACGATCTGCTGGATCAAGCGCTCTCGTCCTTTCTCAAGAAGGTGAGTATACTCAGCTTAAGATGGCTTCTGGTGAAATCCGTCTTGTTCACAAGAAATGTTTTGCTACAGTTGGTGTCGTATCTAATAGTGATTGGAATCAGGTAACTGTCGGTAAGGCAGGACGAAGTCGCTGGCTTGGTAAGCGTCCTACAGTACTTGGTTCATCTATGAATCCAGTCGACCATCCACACGGATGAGGTGAAGGTCACCAATCAGTCGGTCAGAGAAAAGGTCCTAAGACTCCATGGGGAAAACTTGCTCGCGGTGTCAAGACTCGTTCTCGAAAGTACACTGATCGTTGGATTCTCCGAACTCGCGCTGGAAAACTTCAAGGGTAATTCTCCTAGAGATATCTTTCCCTCCACTTCAAACTAAATTCTAATTTCCTCCCATATGACTCGCAGTCTTAAAAAATGACCTTACATCGATATACGTGTGATAAAAAAAGTAGAAGCACTGAATGCTTCTGGAAGAAAAAGTGTTATCAAGACATGGTCTCGTGCATGTATGATCGCTCCTGAGTTTGTCGGACATACGTTCGGTGTACACAATGGGAAACAGCATATTCCTGTCTTCGTTACAGAAGACATGGTCGGTCATAAGCTCGGAGAATTCTCTTTTACTCGCGTATTCCGTGCCCACTCAGGGAACAAATAAGAAGAGATAGATCGATCTATGGTCAAGTCCTCCTCTTCCACTATCACACTAATTACTTTATTCTATGAAAGCTTCTGTCAGAAACGTTCGCATCAGCCCAAAAAAGCTTAATGTGATCGCATACATCATCCGAAATATGGATGCAAAAAATGCCCTTGAAACATTGCAGTTTATGCCGAAAAAAGGTGCTGATATCATCTATAAGGTGCTTGCAAGTGCAGTAGCAAATGCAACACATAATGACAATCAATCTCTTGCTGAACTCACTATCTCTTCGGTGAGCGTCACTCAGTGACTTGTTTATAGACGTATCAATCCTGTTTCTCGTGGACGCGCTCATAGAATTCTCAAGCGTACTTCTCATGTCGATCTTTCTCTTTCTGTAAAATAATCACTCTTTTTTATCTCTATGTGACACAAAGTCTCACCCATAGCATTCCGAATCGGATATATCAAGACATGGCGCTCAACTGGGTACTATGATCGTAAGACCTACGCTACTCATACTGCTAAAGATGTAGCGATCAGAGCTCTCATCATGAAGCACTTCAAGAATCTTCCTATTGCGAATGTATTCATGAGTCATGGTGGAAATAGTGACCTTTCGGTTGCTGTCTACACTTCTCGCCCAGCAGTTATCCTCGGTACAAATGATGAAAATATCAATGTACTCAAAGATATGCTGACAAAGCGTTTTCCTGGATACAACTTCACACTCGAAGTAAAGGAAGTCAAAAAACCTGAACTCTCTGCAAGTCTCGTCGCTGATTCTATTGCACGACAGATCGAAAAGAAAATGCCTTATCGCCGAGTCATCAAAAATACTATTGCAAAAACAATGGAAAAGGGCGGACTTGGTATCAAGGTAAAACTTGGGGGTCGTCTCAATGGGGCAGAAATCGCTCGTCGTGAAACCTATAAAGATGGAAGTATCCCAACTCAAACAATCCGTGCTGATGTCGACTTCGCTTATGAAAGAGCAGAAACTCCATCTGGTACAATCGGACTCAAGGTCTGGATCTACAAAGGTGATGTCTTCAAAAAATAAACTTGCAATTCCAAAATTTTATCTATAATTCTAACGATTCTTCTCATGCTACAACCGAG
>JAYVIJ010000015.1:0-16454 GCA_043770315.1 Candidatus Altimarinota bacterium
CCTTCTACCTTCTCGCAAGATGGTTGGGTCATATACCGATCAAAAGAGAACATATGGAAATATCGTCCTCGAACTCCAAAAGATGGGAAAGATTAATTCATACATACTTCTGCATTCATATCTCCTATAACTTCTTCTTATGATACGCTTTGATCCAAAAACTCTCACTTCATGGAAGGAAAGAAATATACATGATATTACTATAATTATCACAAATACTGGTTGTGCTTGACATAAGATCAAGATAGAGGAATGAAATACAAAGCCCATGGATTACACTCTGAAACAAGATGATCTTCATATTTCATTGATGCAAAAACATCTTACTCTCCTTGAATGATCTATGATCACTTGGACCGGAGAGAAATGGATACTCACTAGTAAAAATATCAATACTCGTTGTGGTTGCGGAAGTAGTTTTTCTATAAAGAGCGGTGATGCTCTACAAGATAAAATTAGCCAAATGAAACTCGCAATGAAAGAGAAAAAAGAATGAATACACAAAAATTAATAGTCTTATAAAAATCCCTCAATTGAGGGATTTTTATAAAGAGAACTATTTCTTACATATAGCAGCATATTTATCGACAAGCGCTTGATTTTTACTATATGTCGCTATGACTTGAGCATTACAGGCTGTCTGCTTATCCAGAGTGCCAAGTTTTTCTATCTTTGCAAGTTCTGCGAGAGATTCTGTATATTTTCCTATAATGAAGAATGTTCTATATCGGATATTGAGAACATCTTGTGTGGCTGGATTTTTCTCTAAGTATGCATTTGAAAGAGAGATCGTCGAAAGATATCGTTTTTCATTATATGCCTTTGTAATCTCAGCGAATCAAACATTCGTAGAAGAAGGGGGAGTTACTGGATTTGGAGTTTGGCTTGGTACTGAAGTTCCTGTAGCTGTCGATACAGAAATCATTGGATTTTTAGCGATGCCACTATAGTAGGGATCCGCTATAAATGTACGATTCACTCATCCAAATGGATTCGTTCCAGTACGTGTGATATATCGAAGTGATTCAGGACTGTAGTCAAAAATACCAATGAGTTTTCTTTTATATTCAGATCTTTCAAATTGATAGAGTATTTTTATATCATAAACACCGACTGTACCTGTTCCTACTATGATATCAGCAAAAACATGATCCTGAGAACCCGTCTGAATAAACTCATAGCCTGCAAGTCGAGCACCTGTTGGAAGTTTATATGCAGATTTAATACCTGACCAATCTTGATTAATACGTGATATGAATCCTGCAGCATCTTTTCCATATTTCGTAGTAATTTCAGAAAGTGTTACCGTATTGACGGATCCAGTCTGTATAGAGGTACTCGGCGTAACGACCGTTCATGATGCATTTGTCTGAGGGACAGTGACTGGAGGAGGAACCGTAGGCATAGGAATAGTACTTCCTGAAAGATCGGTAAGTGGTATACTTATACCTGCCTTTGTCATCTCAAGTCGCAGTACTGCATTCTCAGCCTGAAGTTGCTTGATACGAGTCTCATACTGAGCAATAAGGAGACTCAGTTCTGAAAGGGTTGCTTGCGAATCGACGAGAGTCGCTTGAGCTGATACCCCAAACGGAAGGAGAATAACGAGAGAAAAGGCGAGAAGGCGCGAGAATCGCATAATGAGAAAAATAGGGAATAACAAGATAAATTGTACCTACGATTCATCTGAAATCAACCTTTTGATCGGAGCATAGCTCTTGCGATGTATCGGAGTTATGTCATAAACCATAAGTGCTTCCTGATGTTTTCTCGTTCCATAGCCTTTATGAAGATCAAAATGGAAGCCCTTATACTCCACGGAAAAATCACACATTCTTCGATCACGAGTCACTTTTGCGATGATAGAAGCTGCTGAAATACATTTTTCTGTGAGATCTCCTCACACGATATATCGTACTTTATGATGATCAATATCATCAAATCAATAATTATCCCGACCATCTATGAGTATTTCTGATACCTCAGATTGTGAAATATTTTCGAGAACTTGATGAAGTGCGCTTTGCATAGCGAGTCTGTTTGCTTCTCGAATACCAAGTACATCTATAGTATTTGCATCTATACTTCCTGAAGCAAAAAAACATCCATTTCAAGCCGAATTTTCTTGTATCAACGAAAACAATCGCTCTCGATCTTTTGGGGTAAGTTTTTTGGAATCAGTAAGTCCAGGAAAGATCGAGAAATCAAAATCAAGATTTGTACAAAATGCTCATGCAACAACAGGTCATGCCCAAGCACCACGTCATGCTTCATCTATGCCAATACGATATTTCATAAGAAATGATATAATTCTTTAGAATTCATTGTATTTTTTATAAAAGAAAGTCCATATAAAATATATAAATCACTCCGAAGACTCGAGTATCATCTTGCTTTTCTCTTACTTTTGTCTATCATCGATGAGCTCTCACAAGAGACAGATACACGCGCCTCCTTCATGGAGGTGAGGAAAGTCTGGACATCCCTCTAAGAGGAGAAAAGCTAACGGCTTTGGCTCTACACTATATAAAAAATGTGGAGTACGGAAAGTACCACAGAGACAATACGAATCTCGCAAGAGATAAAAGGTGAAAAGTCCATCTCAGATGGATGTGCTTGGTAACAAGCATGTGGCAAACCCTCTCTGATGCAAGGAGAATGGTAGTGAAAAAGATAATGTCTTAGAGCAGTCTTTTTCTCTATACTCCGCTGGAGGTACGAGGTGACTCGTATCCTAGATAGATGTGTATCGAAGTACAGAATCCGGCTTATTATCTCTTGTGAGAGCGCTTCTATCAGCAAAAAGATAGGGGCATCGAGAGAAAATGTCTCCTTACTCTAAATAAGGAGTATGATTGTTCTCTTTATGTTTATATCTTTTTGCCATAAATTTATTTCATTTTCCATTATATTATGTCTCATATCATGCTTATCGGTATCCAATGATCAGGAAAAGGTACTCAAGCCAGAAAAATTCTCGAGAAACATCCTGATTATATCCTATTTGAAATGGGAACAGAGCTGAGAAAATTCTCAAAGCTCGAAACTGAAGATGGAAAAAGAGTAAGGGATGCTCTCGAGGCTGGACTCAAAGCACCAACAGAATATATCGTCAAATTGACTGAGAAATTCTTAAAGGATCACTCTGATAAAAAAGTCCTTATTGATGGAGCGATACGAAGTGCAGAGCAAAATGATGCTCTTGAGCATGTTTGGGGAAATTTCGATGTACTCTGGCTCGATCTCGATGAGGAAAGTGCGGTACAGAGACTCTCTGGAAGACGTATCGATCCAGAGACAAGTGAGACCTTCCCCGCAAGCTTCACAGGAGAGACGAATCCAAAAACAGGAAATGTCCTCATCACTCGTACTGATGATACTCCTGAAGCTATACGCAAACGTATCGCTTGGTCTATATCTGATACTCTTCCTCTTATAGAAGTCTGGAAGAGGCATGATCATACCATCTACCAGATCGATGCACGAGAAAGTGAAGATGAGATATTCCGAAATATAGAAAAAATGTTACTGAAAAAATAATGTATAAAAATGATGAAAGGCGCCCACTGGGCGCCTTTTTGGAAGAACGGGCGATCAAGTCAGTACGTTCACTGACCACGGAGGATCTGATGATCCGCAGCCGTCATGTACTGAAAGCCTTTGGCTTTACGCCTGAGTGCTGCTCTGCGCTGGGAATCTTCATTCGCTTTCGTACGAGCTTGACTCGCACGAGCTTTTTTTCCAGACTTTGGATTTCTCCCAGCCTGTATTTGTACGAGGGTTTTACCCCCTTTTTGTTTTTGCTGTGCCATCTATTGCCTCCATCAACACTGTGGACTCGGATGAGTGCTCTGACAGGATGATACCTTATTGGTCAGCTCAATATATACATAGGAAAAGAGAAGTCAATTTTATTCTATACAAATTTATATTGTCAATTTTTGAGATTTGTATTTTCTTCACTTAAATATAAGCTAAGCAAAATAAGACTCTCTCGTGAACTACTACATACACATCCCTTTTTGTCGGCAAAAATGCCCATACTGTAAATTTGCTCTTACCCCGATTTTTGATGAGGCAAAAAAACGAAGATATCTCGCCTATATCGAAAAAGAGATACAAAAATCTTCTCAAGAATGAGCAGAAACAATCTATTTCTGATGAGGAACACCATCTATACTTTCAAAACAGGAAATACAAAATATCCTCTCATGATTTTCATCATACTCAAAAACAACTGAAATCTCCTTCGAGTGCAATCCTGAAGATATACAAAAATGATACATAGAAGATCTTCTCTCTCTGGGAATTAATCGCATCTCTCTCTGAATCCAGAGCCTCAATGATTCTACCCTACATGCAATACATAGAAGCAATAAAGAAAGCATCATCAAGGCACTTGAGATCATAGATAATGAGATACAAAAAAGCATACGACCTCTATCAGTAAATATAGATTTTATACTGTGACTTCCCTACAGCGAAAGATGAGAGACTCTCCAAAATATCCAAGAACTCCATAAAAAATACTCTTTTATCACTCATACAAGCGTCTATATGCTCGAGGATGGACTCTATCCAAAGACATGGAAATCAGAGACTATAAGTGAAGAAGAGATGGCAAATGAGTATAATGAAATCTGCATCTATTTTGATAGCCTTAATTGGAATCATTATGAAATATCGAATTGGTCGAGAAAATGATATGAATGTCATCACAACCTCTGATATTGGAACCATGTGAATTATAGAGGATTTGGCCTTTCAGCAACGAGCTATATCGAAGGAAAACGCTGGGAAAATAGTCATGCATTTCAGTGATATTATCGATGAGAATTCGAGGAAGAAGAAGTTTTGAATGATGAACAAATAAAACTTGAGAAAATCATATTTTGAATCCGTACTTTTTCTCTTACGGATTTCGAGTATAGTGCAAAAATCATGAGCAACCTCGAAGAAAAACAATTGATCGAAAGAATAAATAATAAAATTTGTCTGACTCCAGCTTGAATTTTCCAAGAAAATACTATAATCAGCCAGCTTATTGGATAATTTTATGCCGCCATAGCTCAGTTGGTAGAGCATCCCCATGGTAAGGGGAAGGTCGTGGGTTCGTGTCCCACTGGTGGCTCCATGCTTTGGATAAATACTTTATAATCTCTAGTCAATCAATACGATGAATGGATTCCATGAACGATAAACACTTGACTTCTCTTCATTTTTCATATACTTGCTTTATTGACATCCCCGAGAGGGGATTTTAAAATGGTTTTGACGAGAAATCATTATTGAATATAATTCTCTTAAGAATTTTTTCTCACAATTTTCTATCCTTTTTCTTTTTTATGATCAAATTTATCAAACATGCGTTCTCAGAACTCGAACACGTCGTCTGGCCCACTGCAGAAGAAAGTAAAAAATATATGATTTATACTGTCGGTGTCATTATCATAATGGCAACCCTACTCGCTATACTCGGATATACTATTCGCACTGGTCTTGTGAGTGTACGCGGACAGTTCGATCATGCTCCACTCATAGATACGACTGTATCTGGCGAAGATCTCGCTACAGAAGCTGATCTCGAAAAACTCCAAGCAGAATTCGCAAAAAAGAAAGCAGCCCTCAGTGGAGCAACAGTAACTATAGACACTGGATCAGGAGCATCAGGAAATGTGGTCACTCCGAACACATCGACTGGTACAAAATAATAATATCTCTCTAATTACTTTTCGAATTTATGTTTGATTTCTCTCCGAAGCCTCTTGGCGAATGGTATGTAATACGTGTTATCTCTGGTACAGAAGAAAATGTTCGCCAATCTCTCATGCAACGTCGTGAGGCATTTGGTCTCGAAAATTATATCCTTGATGTGTTCGTCCCGAATCATGACTCTATCTCTATCCGTGCTGGTGGGAAAAAAGTCGCGCGAAAGAAAAATATTTTTCCTGGATATATACTCATACAAATGATTGTAACAAATGAGTCGTGGTATATCGTACGAAATACTCCAAATGTAACTGGATTTCTCGGTGCTGGTACAGTACCAGTTCCCGTAAGTGGTGCCGAACTCGAACAGCTTAAAGGGATTCTCACTGAAAAAAGCGAAGAATACAAGACAGATATGCAGGCGGGCGACTACGTTATCGTGAAAGATGGTCCATTTGAAGGAAGTGAAGGAAAGATCATCGAAGTAAATACAGCAAAATGATCCGTAAAAATCATGATCAATCTCCTTGGGCGAGATACTCCCGTAGAGATCGAATTCGGAAGCATCAAGTCAAAGAAATAGCTATCTCATTCGAAAAGTCATAAAGTTCATACAGGTATACGTTCTAATAAATAGTAACCTTATAAAACTTTACCCTTACAAACCAAATTATGCGTATAGCGCTTATACTTCTCTCCATTCTTGCTATGATATTCATAGGGAGCGTCACTTGGTCCCTTATCGGACAAGAGTGATGGACTCCTAAGATACGATCATCTGTGCAAAGTGTCGACTCTATAACCATAGAAACTTGGAAAAATCAGATAAAAACGGATGAAAAGATAGAAAAACTCAGTGCCATGGTCGAAGAATTATCCAAATGAACGAATCCAAGTGTCATAAAAAATACACCTTCATCCGAAGAAAAACCTATAGAACCCGTAAAAATATCAGGAAAGCTCCTTGCTCCGCTCATGCCGACCATCACTCCGACACTTATAGAAAACAGATGAATATTTTGACTCTTAATATTCGATCAAAGTATAGGATACTCTACCTATGTCGATGATGCCTACGGCATTACTATAATCCCCATGAATATCCCTTATGATATTTTTCTCAAAAATATCAAAGCTCTTGGTGGAACGCCATACAATGCGAACGAAACAAAGACATTTACTTTTCGAAGTTTTTATCTCAATCCCACTAAGTCTGATACTCTTGTACGATTGGCTGTAGAAATGGAATCCCAGACGATTGCTATCGAGATATCCAAAGCAAAATTTCCTCTTTTTAAAAATCTCCTTCTCGGAAAATCCCCGCAAACTCCTCCAATACAGATTAAGAAATAACCCGAGACTTCATACTTCCTTCGCTCTTTATACCCTTACACTTACCTCCCATGGCTGACAAAAAAATCCTCCTTACCCGTGAATGACTTACTGAACTTGGAGAAGAACTCCGATTCCTCCGAGAAGAAAAACGTGTCGAAATCGCTGCAAAACTGAAAGAAGCCATCTCTTATGGTGACCTCTCAGAAAATGCTGAATACCAAGAAGCTCGTGATGAGCAAGCACAAGTAGAACTTCGTATCGCTGAACTTGAAGAGATACTCAAGCCAGGAGGATATGATCTTATCGATGATGAGAAAGGAAGCCGAAGAAAACGATCAGGTATAAATGTATGAAATACTGTAGTGATATCCCTTGAGAACGAGCAAATCACTTATACTATCGTCGGTTCACAAGAATCCAATATATTCGAAAATAAAATCTCAAATGAATCTCCTCTCGGAAAAGCACTTATCGGAAAAAATGTAGGAGAATCTGCCATAGTCATATCACCTGGGGGAGAGAAAGTATATTCTATAGTCAGTGTCGCATAATAATACTATGGATATCATTTTTCTCCATACATTTTTTTATAACTATACGATAGCAGTGCCTTTTGCTGCGCTGCTCTTTGCGATACTTATGAAATGAGGGATTAATGCCGTAAAATGAAAATTTACTCTCCATAGAATGTTTGGGAGTGGTGGTATGCCTTCAGCTCACTCGACATTTGTCATTGCTCTTTCGACAGCTATGGGACTGAAACATGGACCTGAGAGTGATCAGTTTCTTATTTGTCTTGTATTTTCGATCATCATTATTTATGATGCTATGAATGTCCGCTACCAGGCAGGGCTTCATGCAAAAGCTATAAATGAGCTCACTCCACATGATAGCCAAGAACTCGATGAAATCCTTGGACATACTCCGATAGAGGCTATAGCTGGAGGTTGTGTGGGATTCTTAAGCGCAGTGATGCTCCTCGGGATTTAAAAAGGAAAGTATAGACTATTTGATCATGTATATACTGTTTGCTTTGTTTATTTTTATTTTGCTTCTTTCATTTGGTGAATTTTTAGAGTCTGTCGATGAAATTTTTGAAGAAATCTGGAACTGTCTGAGGCGATAGCCGAGTTTTTCAGATATCCAAATATGAATCGTAAACAGACTCAAAAATGAGATAACGAAAGAAGAACTTTTGATACTTTTGGTTACAAAAGTATATAAAAAACTATGTTCTCCATTCACGACGAAAAAAAAATCATCGAGCTCCTAGAAAAAAATGGGCATAAAAAATTTCGCTATACACAAATAGAGAATGCACTTTATAAGAACCTTATCACCGATTTTAGTGTGATAGAAACGCTTCCAAAAGAAATACGTGAACTTCTTAGTGAAAATTGTTTCTATAATTCTCTCACTATACATTCAGAAGTGACAAGTGAGGATGGTCAGACGACTAAATTCCTTTTTAAGACGACAGACGATAAGATGATCGAAGCCGTCATCATGCGACATCTCTCAGGACGCAATACTCTCTGTGTTTCTTGTCAAGCAGGCTGCCCTATGGCATGTAGCTTCTGTGCGACAGGAAAGCTTGGACTCATACGCAATCTCGAATTCTATGAGATCATCGATCAGATCATGATCGCCAATCTTCTTCTTGCAAAAGAAGACAAAAAAATCCGAAATATCGTCTATATGGGTATGGGTGAACCGATGTTGAACTATGATAATGTTGCATTATCTATCCATATCGCAAGCGCACAAAAAAAACTCGATCTCAGTAATCGTCGTATCACAATTTCGACCTGTGGGATTGTACCATGAATACTCAGACTTGCAGAGGATTTCCCACAGGTATCACTTGCCGTATCACTCCATGCACCCAATGATGAAGCTCGAAAACGTATCATGCCTGTCGAGAATACTTATCCGATAGAAGATCTTATGAAAGCACTAGATCAGTACGTAGAGAAGACGAATAAGAGAATTTTTTATGAGTATATCATGATTGCTTGAGTGACCGATCGTCCAGAATATGCACATGAGCTTGCGAAACTCCTCGAATGAAAACTCGCACATGTGAACTTCATTCCCTACAATCCCTGAGAAGGTATCATGGGAAATGGCTTTAAGCCAACTTCCAAGATCATGATCAAGAAATTCCAAGATACACTCGATCAAGCCTGAATCCCTTCGACCGTACGACATACTATGGGTGATGATATCGATGCGGCATGTGGTCAGCTCGCACTGAAGGAAGAGTGAAAATCCCTTGCTGAAGAAGAAGGAAAAGGAATGAAAAAACTCGTAGAGGGATACTGGAAAAAGGATGAAAACTAGCCACTAAATCATAAAATCAATTTAATAGATTCCGCAGTGCTTTTTATAACTCGGTTTGTTGGATAATTTTCATGGGAATAAGCCTCCATTAGGTTCCATTTTTCTTCATCAGATATATGATCTAAATATTCTTTATGAGCATCAGAAATATCTTTGACTGGTAATAATAATTCTCATACAGCTCAACTAAGACCAATTCACGTTTTTAAGTGAAATTCTAAAGATGCTATAGCATTTCGTTGCACATACGCGATATACTCTAATACATCAGAATTGACTCCATCATCAGATAATATAATATTCGTTTTTTCGACGACATATTCTGCTTCAGCAATAGAGAGGATGTTCTCCATTATATAAGAATTTTCAGCTACATGGTCATGTAACTGAGTGATCGTAAAAGATTTAGGTCAACCTAAATTTCAGTGAGACATTTAGTATAAGATTGTAAATATATATAGTTATACTGTACATAAAATAATGTCAATTTTTTAACTTCCCTTGCATTCCAGTGCAAAAAATATATACTTTGCCTATGACTATACATGACCTAATCCTCTCTATAGAGAACGCAAAGCAAGAGAATAACTATATGTTAGCTCGTAGTATTGCCCTAGAAGCACTCAAGGATCATACTGATGATTATCGCCTTTACGAGGAACTCGCTGATATCTATCTTTTTGAGGGAAATCTCGAGAAGGCAGATGAAGTCCTCGCTATCGCTCGTGAACTCCATCCTGAAAGCGGAACAGGTATGTATCTCGATGGATATATCGCAACTGCAAAAGGAGAATTCGATCGCGCGATCGAGACACTCTCAAAGGCAAATATCGATATGCCAAATAATGCTGAAATACTCCGCAACCTTGGATGGGCATATGTCATGACTCTTGATAAAGAAGAACATGCGAGCAATCTATCCAAAGGGATATCTCTCCTTCGAAGAGCTCATATACTCGCACCAGATGAGCCTATGATCATCAATGATCTTTCCGTTGCACTTATCGCTGCAGGAAAAGAAGATGAAGCAAAAGAAATACTCGCAAAACTTGGACAACCAAATCTCGTTGATATAATAAAAAGTACTCCTCTTCTCTAATAGAAATATTCTCTATGTTTAAGATCCCCGTCTGAGATCTCCTTGCAAGTTATTCAGGAGATTCACAATCATTTTCTTTTTCCTGAGAAGTCTACGATGGGTATATGGAAGATATACTCTTTCTCAAGCCTCTCGTATTTACGATCGAGCTTATTTCTGTAGACGATGGCATTACTGTCATATTTAAGAATCTTGATTCTGAGATTGAGTACGAGTGAATCAAACATCAGATCCATATTACAGAATTTGAGAGATCTTTTAAGTCTCACCTTGATCCTCTTGATCCTGATGATATCCGCCCTATAGAGAATTCTATGATCGATCTTGGTCCTATGATTCGTGAAGAGATCATCATGGCGACCCATACTCTATAATGTACACTCTTTAAGAGAATGTGAGAATCATTTTAATCTTTTTGGAAAAATGATTCTATTCTATCAGTCATTTGAGTGAATCTTTTTTTTGTGCTTCGAGCAAAAATAAAGATAAAATATCGGATATATGAAAGTGTCAAGATATACTTTGTTCCGATAAGTATAATTTTTCATCCAAATTTTTCCTTAAAACTTGTCACTCAAGATAACGAATGATAAGCAACTCCTGGTGGAGCGACGCCGAGAAAATCATAGGTCTTACATCCCCGAAGTTTTCCTTCTTTCATAGCTTCCCACTGAAGGAGGTAGGGTGCCATATGTTTTCTCTGTTCACCATCAGATGTCGATGCCCCATAATAATAAATTGCTATCCCATGATGAAAGACGAATATTCAAGCTGCAATCACCTTTCATTCGAGGGAAGCAAAGAGCATACCTCCTGTATTGGAGTCCCTCAAAATTCGAAGAAATGCAACATAATACTCTTCTGGGTTCTCTGAGAATCCATCACGACTCGTTGTTTCTGATAAAAGTGACATCCATATAGCAATATTATCAGGAGTGGGCATGACCCACTCGGTCGTCACACCACGTTTTATCGCCACTCGGATATTATATCTTCATTTTTCATGCATTTGAGTAAGAATATCCTCCTCTGATACACCGAGATCAATAATCCGTGTCCATGGCTCAAGAAAGTGCTTCCCATAAGTCTTATCTGCTGTATCTCTCGGTAATACTCATTCGGGATGATACTCTTCTATTTGCCAAAATATCGCTCATTGCCCTGCGATAAATTTTTTACATTTTTGAAGGAATCCTGGTGTGTAAAGAGAAGCATCCACTCCAAGAGAGAAAGCTCCTATCATCCGAAGACCTATACTCCGAAACTCTATCAAGATAGACTCATCACCAAATCAAAACACTTTTATACCAAGAGCTTGATGAGAATCATGAAGGATTGCCTCCCAAGTGAGACTCTGCCAAAAAGATGGAGAAATGGAATTAAGATCAGATCGCATATCAAAAGTCTACGTAAAAATAAAGAAATGCAAAGGAAAATTTGCAAGAAAGAAGGAAACATGGTATACTTATCAAGTAAAAGTCTTTAGAAACCCTAAAAACTTACTTCTTCTATCTTTCTTAAATTTTCCCTATGCTTACGCAACTTGAAGTCAAAAAATCGAGTACGAATACTGGAATCAAGGTGTTCTCATTCCATGGAGAACTCGATGAAACCAATGTGGACTCTACTTTTCCAAATATTATTAATGATATTGGTGATTTTAGTAGAGCACGTACCCTCTTCAATCTCGTCGATCTCACCTATCTCAATAGTAAATCTATCGGATATATCGCAGATATCGCACAACGTACAGAAGATGGTGGATGACGTTTTGCTCTTTGCTGCCTTACAAGTGAAGTACACGATACTCTCGATCTTGTAGGTATTACCAATATCATCCCTGTATATGAAAATGAAGAGACTGCTCTTCAAGAACTCAGTAAGTAATACTTGATTATTATAAAAATAGTATTATTATAATACATATACCTGTTTAATTATGGCAATATTTTTTCAAGTTGCAGAAAAATCACCATGAATGAGGAATGATGGAGAATCACCTCTACCAAGTAATACCCGAGAACGCCTCAGGGTACTTCGAACTGAGCTTGAAAAACCAGAAACCACTGAGCTCAGAAGAAAGGAACTGATGAGAAGCATTTGACAAACTCAACTTCTTGCTCTACGGGATGGTGACGACGAGAGGCTCAATAAAATATTGAAATGAAGAGAATCATTTGAATCCATACGAGCCGTAGATCTCCTTTCTCTTAAAAGACAAGGTGTATCCCTCTATGAATATCTCTTCTTTAATAAAAAATGATCTCTTGGTCCAATTAAGAAAGAGGATCTTAAATCATGAGAAGAGTTTTTGGTGAATTTTGGAGCAAATAAATATATGAAAGATTCTATCGGTGCAGGGGATATACTCCCAGATGATGTATCTTCGATAGAAGTAAATGGTAAAAGAGCGGAAAGAAAAAATATCGCATGACGCCCTGGCTACTATGCTCAGGAATGAAAAAAATGGATATATAGACCGATATATGATGGTGATACAGTAAAAATTATCAGTATTTCTGTTCCAGATAATGAACAAGCAAAAAGAAATAAAGAAACAGAAGAGACATTTTTCAAGCAACGAGTAATGGAAGATATACTCGAAAATATGCGCATAGGAAAGGATCCTCGAAAAGAACTTGATTATATTTCTGATACAGAATACCAAGAAGCTCTTAACTATGCAGAACAAATCAAAAAAGAACGTGCTGAACGAATAGCAAGAATGCCAAAGGCAAAAACAGAATCAGAATTCTTAAAGAATTATGGGGAATATCTTGACTCTGTCTGTGCTCAATTCCGAGTTCCTCAAGAAGTGATGATGGCAATATTTCGGAAAGAGACGAGTGGCTTTAGTTCTACTGCTACTAATGGAGATTCAGGTGCTCATGGAATATGACAAGTTGTGCTGAGTACATGGCTCGAAATACAAAACAAAACCCTTCCACGTTACGGCATAAATGGAAAAATGCTCGATCGAAATGATATAAAAGATCAAATTCTTGCTGCCACTTGCTACATCAGAGACCGTGCAGATACACGTGGAGGAAGTATCGAATGAGGAATTATGGGATACTTCGGGGTTTCATCGGCAAACTATAGTACTGCAAAAGAGCAAAATCCAGCTGTATATAAGGTTATGCAAAGTAATGGACTCTCATGACCTGATGGATTTGAGAAAGCATATATTATCTGGCTTGGGCTCTCTCCAGGAAATATCCCTTCGGCATATAATACCGCATGGAAAGACCAGCTTCCAAAAGAAGAATATGATACTACAGGACTTCCCTTCTGACTGAGTGCAAAAATAACTTATGAAAACGGGAAAGAAGTGACTTGGTGTGGAATGATTGCTCGTGAGAATGGAGAAAATTTCTGAGCAACATTCCCTCCGATATATAACTCATCTCAAGCCTTAACTCGCTATAGTAATGATACTTCTATAAGGACGAATAATCCTACTACAGCATTATCTACTGCAAAAGAATCTGGAGCAAATGTACTGGATATCGTTTTCGAAAATTCAAAATGAAGTGCAATGGGTCACAGAGCATGCGGAATAATAGGAAAAGATGGAAACTGCTATGTATATGATCCCTACTTCGCACTCGGACGTAGCGATATGCGAACAGCAATCCCTTATGATAGATATATGACTGCCATGATACAAGGGGAAGGAAAGACGCTCGTATGACTTGGACTACATACTTCAGATCATAAGTCTCTCAGAAAGAGCTAAAACAAACTCCCCTGTCCCTCCACTCCTTGGAGGGACTTTTTTGAAAAAATTATTCTTTTTATATCTTCTTTCAGATCATATCCGATAATCTGGATATCTGGAAGATCGAAAAGTTCTTCGAAAAATTCATTCATACCGAAATATTTTGGATCAGTAGAGTATATTTCCTTTCATATACCCAGAATAACTCATCATTCTGAATTGGTGGAAATATATATTTTTCTTTCGTCTTTAGCGGACTGCAAAAGGAGAGATAGACCTTCTCTACTGGTGATACTTTGAACTTTTCATTTTTCTAGTTCCTTCTTCACTTCCCTATATTCTACTGGAATGAGTGACTTAAATTCATATTTTTTGAGAAACTCGATGACGAGTGAATTCCCAAAAATATTTTTTGAGTCTACTCATACAACCTCTTCGAGTGGGATATCGAGATCTATGACAATGCTTGCAAGTTTCTGAGAGAGAAAAGCATTTTCTTTCTGATCTGATAAGACTTCTTGCATCTTTGGAGTCAGCTCATCCATATGATCATATATACCCTGTAGGGTATCATATTTTGTGAGAAGATCGACTGCCTTCTTCGGACCAAATCCAGCAATTCCAGGGATATTATCTGAACTATCTCCTACGATAGAAAGGTAGTCTACTACTTGCTCTGGAGGGACAGAGAATTTCTCTATCACATCTGCTCGACGAAGATTTTTTTGTTTCATCGCATCATAGATTCTTACACTTCCATCTTTTACGAATTGACAGAGGTCTTTATCTGATGAGATGATGATCACCTCATCATATCCATCTCGATCATAGACGATCGAACCTATGATATCATCTGCTTCGTATCCTTCTCGTACGAGTACTGGTATACCCGTAGTAGTAAAAAATTCAAAGATCAATCCTATCTGTGATCTAAGATTATCTGGCATACGATCGCGAGTTCATTTGTATTCGGAAAAAAGTGTCTCTCTGAAATTAGATCATGACTCTGATGCGACGATAATCGTATCATCTGGACTCATCTCTGTAAGGGATTTTATAAATTTCGCGACTCCGAATACTGCATTCACAATCTGACCATCACGAGTATGCATCTCTGGGATAGCATAGAACATGCGATAGATGAGATTATAAGCGTCGATGACATAGAGATTTTTCATGATATTAGGAGTTATTTCGAGGATCTTGTGCGATCAGAAGGTATGATCCATCCAAGATATTATGGATATATTCAAGGTCGTCAATACGACTTATTTTTCCATTATGCGCTCGGGATGAGTGGATAAACTCATATGAAGAGATCATCAGTCCGACATGGGTTACCATGTACTTCTTATGTGTCAGTGACATTTTCTCAAAAAAGATTATATCTCCTCTCTGGGCATCTGAAAGAGATATAATCTTGGCTCCAGTATCACATATCATATTGGGAAGATCTCCAATATATCAAAATGGAACATTATAATCCGTCGATATCCCAAGAAGCCACCGCACTGCAGTCACACAATCAGTAATGAGTGGCGCACTCTCATAGTTTGCTCATCACATATACGTCGTCGTGAGGATCTTCTCACTTGCGAATGATAAACGCTCACTATCAAAAAAATGATACTCCGGACGAATGACTATTTTCATAGAATTATAGGATAAGGTTTTCTACTATGGAAATTCCTAGAGTTCGAGCGTTTTTATCCTCTCAATACATGTTTTCATGGTGAGTTCATCGTTATAGTTTTGTACTTCATCGAGGTCAAACCAACGAATATCCTCTACTTCTGCTTCCTGATGCATAAGTGTGACATCATCAGATACAACTCATAAATACCGTATATCGAGGTGTATATGTTTCGGTTTATCTTTATATTCAGGAACATCATGGACATCAACATGAAAAATATTTCAAACAAGCAATGGCTCTGGCATAACTCATGATTCTTCATGGAATTCACGAACTGCGACATTTCTTATATCTACCTTTCCATCTGCATGGCCACCAAATTGGATCCACATTTGGAGTTTTTTATGAAACATAAGAAGGATTTTTGTGCGAGAAGGATTGACGATGAAGAGAGATCCTGTGATATGTCCGAGAAGATTTTCTTTCACGAAAGCAAATTCCTGATATTGCTCTATCCAGCCGATCACTTTTTCTGTTGCTTCTCGGTCTTCGGGAAAAGCAGTGATATGATCCTGGAGGGATAAGATGAGTTGTTCTAGTATCATATATTT
>JAYVIJ010000016.1:0-45658 GCA_043770315.1 Candidatus Altimarinota bacterium
ACGTCTTGCTATAGCGAAAATATTTCTCAAAGATCCAGAGATTATCCTCCTTGATGAGCCGACTTCTGCACTCGACTCATTCTCTGAAGAGCAAATCACGAAAGCACTCGATGAGCTCTTTCGAGATCGTACGGTTGTCGTCATAGCACATAGACTCCAGACCGTGAAAAAAGCAGATGAGATCATCGTCATAGAATGAGGGAAAGTGGTAGAAAGGTGAGATCATAAAACATTAGTTGCAAAATGAGGTATTTACTCTAGGATGCTGGAGTTACAGAGCGGGTTTTAAAAACTATATAATATGAATTTTTTTGTTTTCATTCTTGGTATCGTACTTTTTTTGAGTACCCATATTGCTTCTGCAACATGAATTTCAGTCAATATTGCTCATGCAAAAAAGCTTGAGAAAATCCTCCAGCTTGATAGTATCACTCTAACGAAAATTCGACGCATACAGCGAAATAATCTTTTTGAGGGTATCACGAATGATATATGAATTCTCCGTTCTACATGGAGTCTACGGCCTACTTTTGATGTTACCATGAGGTATACTCCTTATCTTCAAAAATATGCTCTTTCATGCGAGATAGCAGCACTGAGTATGATCTTAAAAAGTCTCTGATCTCCCAAATCAGAAGACCAAATTATCTCTCTGTTGCCGCATTTTCCAGAAGCATTTTCTGGGGGTATATGGTGAGACCCAGATAAAGAATTTGTTTGATCAATCACAGGAAGCCAAAGAAAATTTACTGGCTATTGAGTCTATCCGTATCCTCTTTCAAAAGTTTTAGATAAAGATATTTCCCATGAAATATATACACTTTCTCCAAGCATTCCTGAGCGAAAAATTCTCGCAAAAGGAAAGATGAAAGAATATCTGAATGGACTCAAATCTGGGAGACATGTGATATTGTGGTGAGACTGGTGTACTCGCAAAGAGTATGAAGATGGTATACTCTCTGGGAGTAAGTCTCAAATTATAAGATTTTTTCCTATATCAGGAAAAAATGAGTGTGAGAGGGATATTTGAGATCGATATATGAGTTGGCTTACGCCAGAGTGAGAAAAGATAACCTGACTTTCAGGAGAGCATGCATTTGTACTTCTTGGATATATAGGAAAAAAAGAGAATCCAAGTCATATAATCGTTTGGGATACTGATACTGGTAGACATGTCTATCCTATAGATGAGTGGATGCGAAAGTGGGAGATGCTTGATTTTCGAGCACTCTTAATGAGTAAACATTAGTATAATTTTATTTATAAATATACTATTTGGGGTATATGAATAAATTATTTGACTTTTAAAAACAAAAGAATAGTATTTTATATATTCCTAATTATCCTCTATGTCTAAGAAGCAAAAAAAAGATCGTGTTCTCACTTCTGATGAAGTACAAAAGATCGAAAAAAAGATGCTAAAAGAACTAGCAAAGGAAGAAAAAAAGTCGAAGAAAAATGCAGAAAAAATTGCTAAGAAAAATGCAAAAGATCTTGCGAAGAAACAAAAAAAAGAAGCAAAAGATCTTGCGAAGAAAGCAAAGAAAGAGAATAAAAAATCTCAGAAGTCACTCAAAGAAGAAGTATCTTCTCCAATGGTAAAAGAAGTAAAAAAATCTACTGTTCCAGTAGTAAAAGTCGCAAAGAAAAAAGTGGTAGCAAAAAAATCAGCTCCTCAGAAACCAGCGAGTGTCGCTGCTCCAAAAGTAACTACGCCAGCAGTGAAACCAGTGATAGAAAAAAAACCAGTAGTAGCAAAATCTATAACAAAACCTGTAGAAACTCCAGCTCCAAAAGTAGCTGTGGTTGCCCCGAAGAAATCATCGCTCAAATCTCCAGCGAAGAAATTCGTCGCGCCGCCATCAAAGATATAATCATATTTTAAATTAAAAAACCTTAGTAAATCTAAGGTTTTTTAATTCTCATCGAGTATGCCTTCGAAAGGATGTGAACCAATAGAAGGCTGAAATAGTGATTCTCTCAATCTTTCGATTCCTAGGGAATCTATCTGATACACTAGGGTACAATCAAATCTATATAATCCTTCTCTCAATACACTACTCGATGATTTCATAGGGAAGATGATATTGAGAATAGATAAAAAATCTTTATACTACTGATGTTTCATTAATTTTTCGGTAGTATCTTCATTTAGTATGATCTTTCTCTTTAAATATTTCATTTCGATTGGTATATTTGTTCTAGTATTGGTAAGCTGTAGCGTACAGGATAATACAATAAATAATCAAAATATACCAGAATCTTATTCTGGGACTTTAGTAAGCCTATCCTGAACCTCCTCGAAATGAGATCAACATATGGTGTCATCCTGAACGAATACGATTCCTAATAAAAAAAAGATAGAAACAGAAGTGAGTCAATATAATATTAATCGAATCGATCCAAACCCAATTCTTATTAATGATATCCAGTATAATAAAGTCTTTCTTATGAGTAAGTCAGGAGAAGTACTACATGATTGGCCAATGGGCGAGAAAAAACTCTGAAATGATGCATATCTTCTTCCAGATGGAAGTCTCCTTACATCTCTGCGTGCAAAAAATAACTTTATCATGCTAGGAGGTCAAGGAGGGATACTGGAACTTCTCGATGCTACATGATCTGTCCTTTGGAACTATACGATCTCAGAGAAAGATATGATCGCTCATCATGATCTCGAGATACTCCCGAATGGGAATATCCTCGCACTCGTATGGGATCGACTGGAAGCAGAGCGAGCAAAAGCAATCGGCTATAAGCTTAATATCGATATATTTCTCGAAAGAATCATAGAAATAAACCCAAAAAATAATACCATCGTATGGGAATGGAAGTCATGAGATCATCTTATACAGGATATCAGTTCAAAATTTCCAAACTATGGAAATGTCACAAAATCTCAAGAGAAAATCGATATAAATTATTCCCAGTCAGCCAGTGGTATGGTCATGCATGCAAATGGGATAAGCTATGACCCAATCCGTAAGCTCATCTATGTCAGTGTCTATAATTTTAGTGAAGTATGGGTGATCGATCATAGTACTACCACCTTAGAGGCAGCGACGAATACGGGTGGAAAATATAAAAAAGGATGAGATGTTGTCTATCGATTTGGGAATCCGAGTGCATATAAGGGAAAAGGGGAAAGACTCTTCTATAGTGCACATTATCCCAATCTTATCGGTTCAGGAAAGATATTGATTTTCTCAAATGGAAATGGTGCTTCTACAAAAGAGTCTACTGCGTATGAACTGAAGCTTCCAGAAGAACTCGAAAAAGGTCAGTCCACTCAAAAACTCCCAGAAGTCACATGGTCATATACCAATCCAGAGCTTTTTTTCGATAAGGTAGGATGAGTCGAGAAGCTCCCAAATGGGAATATCCTTATCGCTGAAGGAGATGGAACTCTCTGGGAGGTCACGAGAGAGAAAGAACTTGTATGGAAATATACACAAAAGCCAGGATTTTTCTGGAGAGCATACTCATATGCATACGATTCTGATGCTCTAAAATCACTTTGAATTACACCAAAAAGCCAAAGATAATTCCTAGAAAAAATTTGCTTTTTCCAATAACGTCCCTATAGTTCAAATTATGTATATCAGAGCAAAAAAATCATCTTGGCATCATACTCTCACCTCACGGTGCGGTATTGTGTCGTAGATTTTTTCGTAAAAATATCTCTTCCTATCCTCCGTGAGTATTAACTCTTTCGGAGGATTTTTTTGTACTCCCTTAAACACTATATGTACCTCTACTTTAAATCGAAACAAACTTGGCAAAATATCTGGCACCATTATTTGTCGCATCGGCGGTAAGATATTTTTTAGAGAATCTTTTTCTTGAAAACTTTTTATCCGCCAGAAGAGGCGGATTTTATTAACTTTTTAATCTTCTATTTTTATGACAACGAATACTCTTTCAATTTGGGATGCTACATTTCCTATAATTCCATCATATGTTATCCCCTCTGATGCTCCTTCATTCACTGATGCCGAATCAGTCATTGATTTTGTAAGAAATAATATATGAGCTATCGAAGATAATTGGACATATGCGATCCGTCAGAGATGAGTACAGTGACGACTTCAGATATCACAAGATTCTGTTTCTGATGAAAGATTCAGGTCTGAAACCCTTCGTCGAGCAATACAGATTGCACAGCAAAAATTACTTACTCTCTAAGTCTATGTTTCTTATAAATTTTTTTACATCTTGGTGGAATATCCCTCTTCCTCATTGGCGGATATTTTAGTAATTTTTATCTTTCTAAAATCTGTCAGAGAGGAATCTTTGGCAGATTTTTTTATTCCAAAATATAATTTTTATATATATGAACACCCTTTATACCCAAACTATACCTCTTCAAGATCAAATCGCATCACGCAGTAAGATTATCTGATGAAAAGGGGCAAATCTCGAGTTCTTGAAGTCCCTCTGATCTCCGTTATTCCATATACCTTCTTTTGTTCCTATTTCTGATTTCTCTGCGACAAATATTGCCCATGTAGAATCATCTTTTCCAGAGAGACTCGTAGCCGTACGGAGCTCATGAGTCCAAGAAGATCATGAGAATGGGAGCATGGCTGGCGCGTATAAGACGGAGCTCAATGTTCCATCGTCTCAGATATCTGATGCAATATCAGAAATCCATACACATTCCTACAAAAAAACAGGAGAAATAATCCCTGTTACTGTCCAGGAAATGGTAGATGCTGAGGTATCTGGAGTTGCACTGAGCTATGATATCGATAAAAATAAATCCTACACCGTAATACAAATAGGAAATGGAAACGGTGAGTCACTTGTTTCCTGAGAACAAACAGGACAAACATACAAAATCCATCGTTATACGGATCCAAAAAATATACCCGATGAAAGACTTCGGGCATTATTTCTCGCAATAACCCACCTTACAGGAAAATACTATACTCGGTATATCGATGTGGAATTCGCTTTTATGAAAGGATCGAATATACCATATATTTTACAGATTCGCCCAGTGGTAAATAATTGAATCCGGGATCATCATGAAGTCCATATTCCAGGACTTATGTATCGATATGCACGGATGATCGCTCACAGACTCCAAAAAAGTGATGATGTCTATGGAAATATGATCGATATCAATCCCGAAGAACTTATAGGAAGTCAGCCAGTACTGATCCAATCATTTT
The DNA here is from genome assembly GCA_043770315.1 of Candidatus Altimarinota bacterium. Taxonomy (GTDB): domain Bacteria; phylum Patescibacteriota; class Gracilibacteria; order BD1-5; family UBA2023; genus JAGOMW01. The sequence continues at coordinate 5,178 of JAYVIJ010000016.1, forward strand.
TTAATACTATTTTTCCCGAGACTTCTCTCAGAGAGGGAAGAGCATTTCTCTGATATGGGAGTTCAGAAAAACTTCTCGGGACGGTACTCGTGCACCCATATATCTCCCTAAAAAATGATATCCGACTTTTTTTACCTAAAGACTTAGACGAATCTATCGTGAGTGTTTTTCAAGAGTACTATCTCGACTTCATCAAGCAAAATCCGAGCGAACAAAGCTCTCTCGATAGCAAACACTATCCAAATACTGAAGAACAACTTGAACATATCCTCAGTCATCTTGATCTTTCCCTCGAACAGAAAGAAGAAACTCGTATGATATTTCGGAGATTCTTTGCCGAATTACGATGAAAACTCATACGATTCGATGAAGAAATCGAAGAGATAGAGGGGCGTCTCTTTCAGAAGCTCGGATCTCTTACGGGGAGGCCTGTAGAGTCTCTCTGAGCTCTTACTGCCATAGATGATCTCCGCGTCAGTCCCGATAGGCTCGAAGAACTCATACAGTTGATCCAAGACGCTACCTATATGTTTGTGATCGCGGCACGGGGTGCATTTTACTTTTCGACTCATGATCCGCATATCGATCAAGCGTATTTCAAGGCAAAAAAGTACGAGTCAAGTATCTACCGATATATGCAAGAGCAAGGACTCGAAAAAATAGGATTTGCTTCCGTCGAAGGATTTAATTTTTTGCGGAAACTCACTTCAGAATATACGATTGAATGATTGAGATCCATCGGTGCAGATACAGTATTTCCTGAGAGTGAATGAGTGAATCTTACTTCTCGATTTATGGTACATAGAGAAAATATCAAGTATCTTTTTTCTCGTCTTTTTCTTATCCTTCACAACAGCATCACCGATCTTTGAAGAGCAGCACAGTATAGGAATTTCGAGAGATTGATCCAAGATCAGGTTGCAGGTATCGAGCGAGTTGCTGGAAAAAATGGGAGAGAATATGATATCCGTGATGTCGATGATATGCTCATATTTCCGAGTGTCATGCATCGCACGAATCATCCACTTTTTATGAAACTCAGTAGTACCGAACCACACTATATCGGTAAGGGAAAAGTATGATGAAAGATCCTCTTCGTCAAATATGTTTCTGAACTCGAAGGAAAGGATCTCACCGGTGTGATCGTCGCCATAGAAAATGCGACACCAGAGATCGATATCTTCCTTCCAGAGATCGAGGGGATCCTTACGAAAAATGGATGACCGCTCGCGCATATCGTGATCCGTGCACGAGAGTATGGCATACCAGCCGTCGTATGAATCGGAGAAAGTTTCCGTGCTCTCGAAAAGTCACAAAATGTCGAGATTAATTTTGATAAAAAAAAGATGCAATTCGCATAATTTCATTACCATATATCTCTATGCAAGAATCATATATACTTTTTATCTGTCGGGCAAATGTCTGACGCTCCCAAATCGCCGAGTGACTCTATCGAAAATACTCTGACGATAGGGTTATGAGCATCGCTGGAGCAGAAGCAAAAAAAGAAAAATATCACGGAAGACCTCTTCCTGCGATTATCGATTTTCTTCATAAAAATTGGGATACAGATATATCCTCTCAGAATATCTCGTACTTGAGTGATATCCCGCTTCATATACTCCGATCTATTCGGAGTATATACTTCCTCTATGATCCGAGGATCGAGACGGACTGCGATATTGCATGTCAGCTCGAAGGTATGAGTCCGTATGATTATTTTCAGAAGCAGGGGATCGATATCATCATCACTCCGATCGAAGATCCATTCGATGGATGAGTCTCGAGATATGATCATATCGTCAGGGCAATCGATACCCTCATTACGTCACTTTCTGGATCTATTTCTTCTTCAACACCGTAAAACTCAAAATAAATATACCTATCAATATGATTGCTCCAATCCCAAATCCGATACGACACGAGAGGTCTCATGTGAGAAAAAAGAGATTTGCCTTACATTGCTTCTCTGCTGGATCAAAAGCGATCCAGAGAGGGATGATGCTCATAAGGAGTATCACGCTTTGCATAAGATTGTGGTATCGCTCTTTGGTCACTCTGCCATGAAGGAGGATCGCCAGTCCTGTCACGAAAAATACTGCCAGAGCAATAATCGCGATAGAGATAGGAACGTGGAGTTGCTCAGGTTGGAGGAAGATCATGTACCCTGTAAAGAGGCTTACTGATATTATCCCGATTCAGATACGATTTTTCTGCTTTTGCGGAACATCATCGATGTTGATATATTTTTGATTTGATGGTGACATAATTTCGAGTAATATAAGAAAGTAATTTTTTTCTATGTTTCCATCTCTACGGACTTTTTGGAAATCGAGCATTTTGCTTATCTTCGCAGTAGTACTTTTGATAGTATATCTCTACTATGATTGCATGGCGAATCCCGGTTGTTCATGAGAGTCAGGTATAGTGATAGTCATGCTCGGACTTCCTTGGGTCATGTATCCCGCTTTTGGATCACTCGGGTTTTTCGGATCTGCAGGTACAGCGATCATGATCAATATTATCCTTTTGAGTTTTTTCATCCAAGTTCTTCGCTGGGTATATCTGTTTTTCTTCCCAAGAGATACTTCCTCACACTCCAAGTGATGAGCATAATGAGAAGTATCGGTAGGATTATCACGAGATCGAGTCGGATATTACAGTCTCCACTACAGTTCTTCAGGATCCAGATATTGTAGAAGGGGAATGTCCCGATGAGAATGGCGATCATCCATCCGAGGATATTCACAGGGAGGAGAGTCAGCATGAGGATGATGAGTCCGATCGGGATGATGAAGATGAGAAGACTCATAAAGAAAAAGAAAGTACTATCAGTATATCGGTCTCACTCTCTTTTTCCAGTTATTTTTCTCTCGGTATTTCTCGAAAGTTGAAATCTCAGAGAACTTCGCTATAGTAGTAGCATTATCATGAGGCTACACCTCGAACGTCCATCAAATCACTCACATATAACTATGAAAAAAATCATCACCGGTATAAAATCCACAGGTTCATCGCTCCACCTCGGGAATCTCATGGGGGCAGTCCTGCCATTTGCAGAAGTCGCGAAAGGGAATGATGCTGCGATCTTCATCGCGGATCTCCACTCGCTTACAAGCGTGAAAGACGGGAAGACCCTCCGCGAGCAGACTCTCGAAATCGCGATCGAATATTTCGCTATCTACGGTATCGATACGCCGTTCACGATATTCCGACAGTCCGATATTCACGATATCACGAAGCTTATGTGGATCCTCACGAATGTGACACCGTATTCACTGATGAATAGGGCACATGGCTTTAAAGACTTTCTCTGAAAAAGAATGGATATAATGCTTGATCTTGGAAGAAAACTTTGAAAATGAGAAATAAGTGAAGACCATCTTCAGGATATCATCTCAAAATGAGAAGATATCCTTGGCGAAGAGAGTAAGTTTAACATGTGAGTCTTCAATTATCCAATCCTTATGGCGGCGGATATCATCGGGTATGATATCGATGCGGTGCCTGTCGGAGAAGATCAGATCCAGCACCTCGAGATGACACGAGATATTGCGAGAGCGTTCAATAAAACCTATGGTAAAGAAGTATTTCGAGAGCCACAAGCGATCGTCCCGAAATCTCTCGGGAAACTCCCAGGGATCGATGGACGCAAGATGAGCAAGAGCTATGATAACTTCATCTGAGTATTCGACGATGAGAAAACTATGAAGAAGCGAGTCATGTCGATCGTGACGGGTTCTGAGGGGATCGATGAGAAGAAGATGAATCCTGATGATTGTAATGTGTTCTCTCTCTATCGTGTATTCGCGACAGCAGAAGAGACAGCAACACTTCGTGTGAAGTATGAGTCTGAGAAGATCGGATTCGGCTATGGGCATGCGAAGACGGCATTGCTTGAGGTACTCCAGAGATATCTCACACCATATCGTGAAGCGAGAGAGAAACTTCTCCAAAATCCAGAGATCGTCGAAGCGAAGCTCGCAGAATGAGCGAAGATCATGAATGCTCGCCTTGAGGCGAAGATGAAGGTCGTGAAGGAGGTGGTAGGAGTGAATTAAAAATGATGAATTATGAATAATCTATTTATGAGTATGAACAAGATTTCTCATTTAGAAAAACTCGTCCGAGACTTCTACGAGTCACATCGTGATACTTGGATCCCTGCGTGGACTGAGTATCTTTATGAGCATCATATCTTCTTCGTAGCAGAGGAAGCCAAGAAGCTTTCAGAGGAGTTCATTGTAGATGGAGAGTTTGCTATCGCCGCATCAATCCTTCATGATATCGCTGATGCTATATTACCCAGAAATCATAGTGAACATATGATCCAATCAGAGCTGATTGCTACGGATTTACTTATGAAAGCAGGATATAATAATGAAGAAAGAGAGATTATTATATCTGATATTATTCATAAACATTCATGCCGTGATGGAGTGAGGCCAACGAGTATCCAAGGACAGATTATGGTTTCAGCTGATGCTATCTGACATCTTGCGACGGATTTCTATGAATTTGTTATTCCACAGATGATAAAGCGAGGACAATCTCGAGAAGATATACAAGCATGGTGATTTCCGAAAATTGAACGAGATTTCTTCGTGAAAATAGGTTTTGATGAAGTACGAGAACGATATAGAGTCGACTATGAACGGTGCAAAAAATTATTTGAATCATTATAGGATGTTCCACTCCATTTTTTCATAAAATTCACCCTCTATAAAAATGCGAATGTATAAAGACGAAACTATGGATTTTCTCGTGAATTATTAAAAAAGACCTCAATTTAAGGTCTTTTTTGCAAAATGAAGTGATTATACCTCTTCATTATCGAGTTTTTCTTTCGCTTCTTCATGAGTGACCGGACGACCCATAGAGATGAGCTTCACGATTGCCAGAGCGATGAGCCAGTACATGAATATTGCGAGAAGCGTGCTCCACTCGAAGATGCTTCACTCGACGACAGGAGTCGGGAATACGAGACGAAAGGGCTCAGTGAAAACTCTCGTGAGTTGGTAGATCATCTGAGTAAAACCTGCTCCAGAATTTGCCTGGAGAAGCTTCAGGACAAAACGGAGTACGAGGAGTACTTCGAGGATAGAAACGAAGAACCATATAGCTCGTGTGATGTGAAATATCTGTTTTTCTCTAGTGCCAGACTGAGTATAGGTATCCATAAAAAAAGGGTAAAAAACTGAAACAGTCGACTTTTCATCTTACCCTTTAAGTTCAGATTAGCAAAAGATTTTTCTCGTGATCATTTTAGAGTATTTATGCATAATAGTCCTCTATAAAATGTTGCATCATACAGAAAACCGATATAATGATACTCATCTCTAAACCATATAATCGATTCAGTGTTCCATCTCGTTTTCCCCGACATCTCCCATAAGTCTCGTTATCTCGAAATGATCAAGGAGTGGAAAAATGATCTAAATCCAAGAAGAAATCCTTGAGTAATTTTTCAAGGTGATACTTTTGAAGAGTTTCTCGATATTGCTACCACTTATGTGACTGCAAATCCTAATGGTATAAATAGCACACTCTTTTTCTTCATGGAGGATGAAGGTATCTTCGGGGCGATACAATTATGACATCATATCGAGCATCCGAGACTTTCTCTCGAAGGAGAAGGTCATGGTCATATCGAATACGGGCTTCGTCCCAGTGCGAGAGGGAAGTGAATCGCCAGTGAGCTACCCAGACTCTGACTCATCGAAGCAAAAAACCCCGGGATAGAAACTATCATCATATCGGCTGATGAAGATAATCCTGCCTCATGGAAAACTATAGAGAAGTGTGGATGAGAATTTGTACAAATGAAAGTGAATGATGGGAAAAATCAAAAAATCTATACAATCAATGTATGAAAATAAAATTCATTTTCTTCATTTTTATACTTTTCCCACTTCCGACTTCTGCCTATTCTCTCGTCACGAAGACGGTAGATGGACATAGGGTGAGGATATTTCATATCGGAGTCGGAGATGCCTATAAGGTCACTGCTGTAGCATCGAATACGGGGACGACTCTCAAATCCCTTGTGAAAGGATGAGGAGGGGTTGCAGGGATGAATGGCGCATATTTCTCCCCACGAGACTATATGGGAAAGTGAGATAGTACTACCACTGTGCGGATCATGGATAGAGATGGATTTTCCTATTCTCTATATTTTCCTGATACAGGGATTAATGGAATATTTGGATTTCTCTCTAATGGTACTCCTATATTGGTACAAAATAATATCTATGGTGAAAAATCTCTTCGTGATAATTTCCATTCGGGGATGATCCTTGAACTCGAAAGTGGGATAGCGAATTTTCCGATACTGCTCGCAAGTGGTACCAATCTCGTTCCACGATATGATGCACTTGGTTTTATCACTGCGAAGATGAAGGTAGTCTCGACGAAGTCATTCATCTGTCGTACTGCGACTGATGAAGTCAAATTCGGGACAGTCGAGAAGATCTCGATGCTTGATCTTCCTGATTTTATAAGAAAATTCGGATGTGTCGATGCGATCAATCTCGATAACGGGGGATCTCTTGGGATATATGATCGAGGGAAATATGTCGTGCGACCAGGACGAAATATCATGGACGGCTTTATAATAGTCAAAAAATAGATATAATCTTCCTATTACTCTTATAGAATTTCTATGGAACTTTTCCCGAAAAAATATGATGCTTTGCTCTGAAAAATCGCTATGAGCATCTATGTGATACTCCTTGTGATCGGATGATATATCGCGAGTCAGCAAAATTTCTACTATGGGCGTACAGCAAAGTATGGAAAAATCGTAGAACTTTCTTTGGAAGGATATCCTGCAGTATGTATGATCTGGGGAATAGTACTTCTTTTTTCCACTCTTGCTTGTCTTGCTTTTCCGAATCGGAAATATGCACTTTTGTGGATGATATCCTGTCTCGTTGGTTCGGGGATATTATTTGTTCTCTCATATTCCCTAGCGTAGCTCCATATCTCGTAACTCTCATTTTTTATGTCTTCAGAAATCAAAATCGAAACAGAACCTTCACTTACACCAAAAAAACCCTCTCGGAAAGAACTTCGATCAAAAATCCGAGCTGATAAGATGAAAGAGAAAATCGATCGAAAAGCAATATTCCGAATGAAGACAGAGAAGAAACTTGTCGAAAAGGCCGAACGAAAAATCTTTCATAAAAAAGCGAATTCCCAAAAAAAACTCCAAGTGAAACTCGAAAAAAAGAAAATCCTTATCAAAAAATAAACTATGTCATTTTTTTCTCTTTTGCTCATTGCATTTTCTCTTGCGATGGATGCTTTCGCGGTATCGATCTCTGCGGGTTTTAGCTCCAAAAAAATTCATCTTCGCTCAGTACTTTTGTTAGCGCTGACTTTCTGAGTATTTCAAGCAATTATGCCACTTATCGGGTGGGGATGAGGACTGAGTATTCACGGCTGGATCGAGCCAGTAGATCATTGGATTGCATTTCTCCTTCTTGGAGGGATTGGAGTCAATATGATCCGAGAAGCATTTTCTGCAGATGATGAAGAAAAAAAAGATTACTTTTCACTTCATTCCCTCATGACTCTCGGTGTTGCTACGAGTATCGATGCTCTTGCTGTCGGCATATCATTTTCCCTTATTCCTGTCGATATCACTCTCGCAGTTGTACTCATCGGATTGATCACATTTCTTCTTTGTTTTATATGAGTATATATCGGGAAAAAATTCGGACACACTCTCTGAAATAAAGCGGAGATCATCGGAGGATTGATCCTTATAGGTATAGGGACAAAAATTTTGACAGAACATATTTTTTCATAAAACAGTTTATACTTAAGTTTTAATTACACAGTATGAAAACAATAATAATCGATATTGCTCCACCAAAACTTTCTCAAGAAGAACTCGATCACCGCATGAACGAACTCGAATCCCTCGTATCTACGTATGGATGAGTGACTATAGTAAAGCGTGTTCAGAAGAGATTCACTCCTGATTATCGGACATTTCTTGGATCAGGGAAGCTCGATGAACTTATCGCAATAGGGGATGAACTTGGTGCTGAACTTCTCATCATCGGGAATATCATGAAGCCTGCACAGGTATGGAATGTGAATGAGCATCTTCGTATTGCAAAATCCAAAATGATGGCCTGGGATCGAGTCGATCTGATACTCAAAATATTCGCTCTTCACGCGATCTCTCCTGAGGCAAAACTCCAAATCGAGCTTGCTGCCATCAAGCATATGGGTCCTCGTATTTATGGTATGGGTATGGAACTCTCTCGTCAAGGAGGAGGATCGAAAAATACTAAGTGACAAGGTGAGACGAATACAGAAATCATGAAGCGGCATCTTCGAGATCAAGAGATTGCGATCCATGAAAAACTGAAAACTTATGAGAAGACTCGTACTCTCCATCGAGAAAATCGCAAACGAAAAAATCTTCCGACGGTTGGAATTGTCGGATATACGAATGCTGGAAAGTCTTCACTTTTTAATACTCTCACGAAAAAATGAGTACTTGCCGAAGATAAGCTTTTTGCGACTCTCGGTACGTCGGTATGAAAAGTATGGATCGAGGAAACATGAGAAGATTTGATGAAAAAAAACGCATCTTGATGAAGAGAAATCCTTCTTAATGATACTATTGGTTTTATTCGAGATCTTCCCCCAGACCTTATTGCGGCATTCACTTCTACCCTTGAAGATTCTATCGAGTCAGATATTTTGCTCCATGTAGTCGATGCGAGTGATCCATGGATCGAAGAAAAAATTCAAATAGTCGATGATACTTTGGATTTGATCGGAGCGAAACAAAAGAAACTCTATATTTTCAATAAAATAGATATGCTTTCTTTCGAAGAAAAAGCTGATATCCAAAAAAGATTTTTCAATATTCATCCTATTTATCTCTCTGCGGCTACTTCAGACGGCATCGATGATCTTAAAAAATATTTTACTCTCTATTTCTAGATTACTTCCCAGGAATTAAAAAAAATATTATTGTCATTTTAATTCTGTGATTTTTCCAGTACGTCGATCGAGTGTGAGTTTTCGGCGTGCATTTACGCCATATCCTACCCGAACTTCCAATATACTAAATCCACTTCCTGTTATATTTGTTCCACTAAAAGTAATACCAGAAGGAGTTATGATAATCTCTCAGGTTCAAAAAAAGCCCGCAGATCAGAGTGTACTCCCAGTCCATATTATATTTTTTATTTCGTAGAATCTATCATTATCAAAGAATGGTTTCGTAAAACTTTGAGATCATAAAGGATTGTTAGATATAATACCAGTATAATATCGTGCTATAAGTCCTCATGTTCCAACTATGATTTTGCTTACTGTCGTTATATCTCCATCGCGCTTGGGCATCCTTCCTATTGCTATATTTTGGATCTCTTCTTTGAGTACTCAAGATATACGTACGATCATTCGGTCCGCTTTTTCGAGATCACCCTGTGGTCTTAAGTCGAAGGCTCAAGTTGCAGCAATAAATATTCATATTATACTTATAACAACTATTATTTCAAATAATGTAAAGCCATATTTTAACCGCAATGGTTGCCTTTTCATAAGATTTTTTTATTATAATAACAGTGAGTGTATCTATTTTTCTTATTTACTCAAGTTATGCTTCGATTTTTCTCCCTCCTTTTTTTCGGATTTACTCTTATCTGACTTCCTTTTATTAGTCAAGCGGTAGAGCAGGATACGAGTACAGAGTTGAGCCTAAAATCTGTAAGTGTCGTCGATAGTAAAAAGATCCGAATTACCTTCTCTGATGGTATAGATATGACAAGTATTGTTCTTAAGATTTCGAAACAATCAGACAATAGTACTGTTGCAATTAGTGATATGACCCCAGTAAAAAATATACCAGAATCAGTCGATATTCTCCTCACTGATGATCTTGAGGAGTGAAGTTCATATACTCTTACGATTCAAGCAGCCATAGGAACTTCAGGTTCTACTATCGTCGATGGTGCAGGTGCGCTCAAAGAGTTTGTGACTCCAAGTCCTTTAAAGAAGGCTAGTACTGTATTCAATGCTCCACCTAATCCTACGGCAGTGGTCGCTCAAGACGGTCCAGAAGAAACAGAAACACCAGTAGAGGAAGATATTCCTGTGGAGCCAGTAGAGGAGACCCCTGTTCCTACAGAAGAACTTCCACTTACTGGTATGAATCCTATTATTTTTCTTCTTTTTGCCTTACCATTTTCCTACATCCTTCTCCGAAAGAAAAATTCTTAACAAAATAAACAAAAAATACCGAGTAAGATCGGTATTTTTTCTCAGAAATTATGTATAAAAAAACTATAGATCCATATCTTGTTTTTATCGTTATAGCACTGGTGATTTTTGGTGTTGTTATGATTAGCTCAGTGAGTGTATATCCATCATTTAAGTATACATCTCAGCTTGTTTCAAAGTGAATACTGACAGAACCAAATAATTCATATTTTCTGATGAAGACGTTTTTTAATCTCTTTATATCTTTAACGGTATTAGTATTTTTTACGAAGCTTTCTTACTCTATCCTTGAAAAATACTATAGATTCATTTTTTTTGGAATTTTTGGGATCATGACATTTGTGTTGTTCTTTGGAGAAGAATTTAATGGTGCAAGATGATGGATTACTCTTCCAAGAACTTCTACGGTGATCCAGCCAGTAGAATTCGCAAAAATCGGTATCATCATTTTTCTTGCCTCATTTATGAAGAAGAAAAGAGCTCTTCTTTCTCAGTTTGCTGATGGAGCAGTTCCATATTTTACCATTGTTTGATCACTCTTTTTTCTTCTTGCACTTCAGCCAGATTTTGGTTCAATACTGATCTTAGCGCCAGTTCTTATAGCCCTTTACTTTGTTTGAGGAGGGAATAGTCGATACATAATAATGTTATTTGTTATATGAGGTGTATTTGCTTCTAGTATTTACGGCCTTTGAAAACTCTGAACCTCCGAATGAGCTACGAGAAGCAAACTTTCCTATATTTCTGAACGAATAGATAGTTTTTTTCAGGATAATGAAACACTCTTTTCTAAAAAGGAATCTGATGGAAAAGATTATCAAATAAAACAATGATTAACTGCTATCGGAAGTGGTTGATTTGGGGGACTTGGATTTGGAAAGTCTATTCAGAAATTTTGATATCTTCCTGAGGTCCAGTGAGATTTCATATTTTCTGTAATTGTTGAAGAACTTTGATTTGTATGAGCGCTCTGTCTCTTATCGATCTATCTTACTATAGTTTACCGAGGCTATATGATAGCAAGATCAGTGAAAGATCCGTTTTGAAAATATACGGCTTTTTGACTTTCTACATTGATTCTTGTACAAGTCTTTATTAACATTTGAGTGAATCTGAATGTTATTCCTCTCACATGAGTGACGCTCCCTTTTGTGAGCTACTGAGGCTCATCGCTTATTGCTCTTATGATGAGCATAGGTATACTTCTTAATATATCACGATATACTGAGCATCAGGCATCTTCATCAAATTATAGTTTCTTGAAAAAAAGAAGAGTCTATTAATGCTAATAAAAAACTCTGAGAAACAGAGTTTTTTATTTGAAGAACGAGTATTTATCCAACATCTTGATGTTCTACTACTCATGTTGGGTAGTTTCCATTTTCATCACATGATTGCCAACTAATGGCATTTACAGGACATGCAGCAATAGAGTCATCGACGTCATGTCATTCGTAATTATTAACGTGTTTTACACAAGAGAGTCACTGCTCATCAAGCTCAAATACACTCCCAGATATGGCTGTACATGCACTGCAACCAATGCAGGTACTATTTACATGAGGTTTTCTGGTAAGATTTTTTAAATTTTCAAGGGCGACAGTATTGAATGGCATAAATAGTAATAAGAAGAACTTGCGTATTATAGAGAAATGTCTATTATTATCAAGTAATTTTTGCTCATGAATCGCCTTTCACGATATACTTTTGATTATGCTTTCCGGGTACTTCTTGTCATTCTTCCATTCATGACAGTACTTTCGGTTTTTACTAGAGAACGACTCTGAATATCTTGATTCTCTTTTATAAAAGAGTGTGTACTTATATCACTTATTGCCACTATTGGTTATTATCATTTTGTCTGAATAAAGAAGATTCAGTGGACAAAGTATGATCTTGCTATAGCGCTCTATATTATAGTAATGGTATTTATATCATTCTTTACTACGGGTATACCAGGAATCTTATATGGATGAAAATATGATTTTACTTTCCTGATAGCATTTTTTAGCATATATCATGGATATAGCTTTCTGGAACGACGGCCGTCATATTATATTCGACTTTTTCTTATTTCCGGAGGATGTATGCTTTTTATAAGTATGCTTTTGAAATGGCCACTATCTGAAGATCTTCTTCTCTATCTTGGATATTCTGGAAATCCTTCAAATTGGCAGTTCGGATCATCTATTCCCATATTTCATGGTGTAGATGGGGCAAATGTAAGAAGATTTCAGGGTCTTCTCGATGGTCCAAATACTATGGGAGCATTTCTCCTTCTTTATCTAGGGATGCTCGTATACTTCTTTCGTTCTAAAAAGCAATGGTTTTTTATACTGGGATGTGTTGTTCTTGTTATAGTGACACTTATCCTTTATACATATTCTCGAAGTGCTGCCCTGGGGCTTATCGGATGAGTATGAATTATCATACTTTTCTCTCTTAGAGATATTTATAAAAAATATAGGATACAATTTATAAGTATAATCATTTTGGGAATTCTCATATTATGAGGAATATTTATTCAATATGCGGGGAATATGAGGGCAATCATTGAACGATGATGATCTACTAATGGACATAAAGAACGTATGAAGGTATGAATCGAAAGATTTATCGATCATCCTTTCGGTCAGGGGCTTGCAAGTGCTGGACCAGCCTATAGATACCTTCAAAATCTCGAAAATATTGATCGAAAAGACATCGAGGAAAAAGACCGATACTATATACCCGAAAGTTGGTATATACAGCAAATGATAGAATGAGGAATATTGGGTATACTTGCATTTCTTGGTATACTTATATTGATATTTGTACGCCTTTTTCATATACATATTGTCCTTGTGGGAACTTTTTTGAGTGTATGTATTATGAACCTTTTTCTCCATACATTTGAATCTTCTGTAGTTTCACTCAGCTTATTTCTTTTGTTATGACTTATAGTGGCTCACTCATATAAAGTTCATGACCCAAAATAATCCTATACATATTCTTTTTGCTTCTCGGCTTGTTTATGAGAAAGGTGCAGATATTCTGATTCAAGCAATCGATCAATCCATATCAGGAGATGATACTTCCCTGAAATGAGTAGTATGGCATATATGCTCGGATGGGCCCTATAAAGATGATATCCTTTTGAGGATTCAATCTGCTCCAGAAAGAGTTATATATCATGGAATTCTCGATCAAAAAAAGCTTGCTTTCCTCTACAGTGAGATGGATTACTTATTTATGCCTTCACGATTTCTTGAAACCTTTTGACTCACAGCACTTGAATCTCTAGCATCGGGTACTCCGGTTATAGGTTTTTCGAAAGGATGACTTATACCATTTATCCCTCCAAAATATACTCTTGATCCAGATACACCAGTAGAGTCTCTTTCTATTATTCTTCAAGATACCTCAGATTTATCTTCGCAAGATAGCATCAATCTTACTTCTTACTCTCGGAAAAATTGGGAAAAATCTTTAAAGACCTACTTTCACGATACTCCAACTATAATGATCCTCCATGATTATCATGAAAAAATCTGATGAGCAGAGTATTATGTTGCCCAAGTAGAGTCATCTCTTTTGCAAAACTGATATACAGTAAGTCGATACTGATATGTAGGTAGGACTACTCCTTGGAAACGAAGATGGATATTTATTTTTTCATTTTTTGCTTTTTGGAGAGGAGCATCAGTCTTATATCTTCTGAAAAAACATAAACCTGACGCTATATGGATGCACTCAGTACAGCGATATATAGGATTTTGGTGAGTTTGCGCTGCGATGCAATATGTGAAAAATACTTGAGCAAAAGTCTATCTTTCACACCATGATGTATGACTTATCGCTGCATTTCCTCAAGATATCACTCGAGAAGATCAGATTCCTTTGGATTCTTCGATAGGAAAATTTATCGCATGACTTTCCTTGAGAAAAAAACTCGTTGCCCTTGGAAAGTGGATGCTGATATATCTTCTTCGTTTAAATTTTCCTAAAAATTTAGAACATATAATCTTTTCCCCATTTCTCGAGAGCTATATTCAAGCACATTTTCCAGGGAATAAGGTCCATATATTTCCTCATAGTTTCGATGAAAAAATCTTTTATCAAAGATCGAATGAGTAATCTCTTTATCACCAAACAGCCATAGCACTTTCTGGATTATAAGAAGAAATCTTTTGTGTGAGCAGCTCTTTATGGTTATTTCTGATAGCATTGAGTACATTCATGATATCTTCCACCGATTCCACATGTACGAGCTGAGCGCGATATTCTTTTACCCCAGGAAAGCCATGAAGATATTGAACGAGATGTTTTCGGGCTTCCATCATCCCTTTTCTTTCCTTCCATTTCCAAAGAAGATTTCCATGTATCGCCATAGTATCGAGTATTTCAGCAAATGTAGGCTCAAAATTTCCTTTCAGAAAACACCACGGATTTCAAAATGATGCCCGACCAATCATAAATCCATCGAGGTTTTTATAGCGCATAAGAGAAGAACTATCTGTCTCAATATTTCGATTTTCTGGATGGATTATCTTAGACAAACCATCTTCATAGTTCATGATATCACCATTACATATTACGGGTATAGAGAGATGCTGTTTTAATTCATATATTCCATCGAAATTCGCTTTTCCTGTAAATGCTTGTTTGTATGTTCGACCATGAACACTGATAAGATTTGCTCCAGCGTTTTCGAGTCCTTTGCAAAATTCTACAAGGAGTGAATGATCTTCCCAGCCGAGTCGAGTTTTTACTGAAATAGGGATTTTTACTGCTTTACTCATTTCTTCGACGATACGGAAGGCTGTATCTCTATTGATCATAAGAGATGAGCCATGTCCGCTTTTGACGACTTTCTTTGCGGGACATCCCATATTGATATCGATACCAGTGATTCCATATCATTCGATGATTTTTGCAGCTTCAGCAAATTTTTCAGGATCTTTTCCAAAGATCTGTATAATAAGTGGATATTCACTGATTTCATGGGTAAGAGCTTTCTTTTGCAGATCTTTCGAATGCACGAGACCGTCTGCGCTATAAAATTCAGAGAAAACAACGACTTCAGGGGCAATATTTTTTACCGTTTGGCGATATGGGCTATCACCATATCCATCCATAGGTGCAAGTGCAGCAATAGGTCAATGAAGAGCGAGATCAGTCCAAAATGTTTTATTCATAACGTAGGGTTTTTATTCCTTGGGAGTAAGGTATTCTTTTCTATCAAATCAGACTAAAGGAGGATCACTTTATATCCAAAAAAGTCGAAAAATCCAACTTTTCTTTACACATAAAAAGTAACTCTATAGAGTCGTCAAGGATGTTTTTTCGCTTTTTTTCAGAACTTATGCTAATGTGTATATACATATCCAAAAACAAATACACATAATTTTTCCTTATGCCTCTTAAAAAATCTTCTCTGAAAGATGAGATTAGATCAAAAATCCTTCGTCAACATAATTTTGGATTTAAGTCGAGAGCACTCATACTTCTTGATATTACGGATAAAGAAATTCGTGAATTTCTCCTTGATGCAGCCAGAGTGCTTGACATCGTGATCATTCCTTCGACATGAAGGGAAGAAGAGAAGTCTGATTATGCTGGCTTTGATGCATGTATTTCTGATGGAATATCTACACATATTGATATCGTTCCTCTTGTCCAATCAGGAGTTGTTCCCATCATTCCTTTAGAAAATGCTTTTCCAAAGATATTTTCTGAATTTGATCCGATGAGATTTGAAGGAAATGCCTTTCTTTATGCTTCTGTGAATAAATTTCTCATATTCGAAAAACTTATTCGCTATCTCGAAAATATTCGATATGCTTGAGATAAGAGAACCCTTCTCAATAATCTAGGAAAAACATTTTAAAAAAATACTCATTTTGAGTATTTTTTTGTTATTGAGTATTTTTTTGTTATTGAATATTTTTATATATTTTCACCCATGATAGATGCTTCTAATCTATCTATAAAAAGAATACCATCAAGATGATCGATTTCATGTTGTACGATTCGAGCAGCGAGCTCAGTCAATTTCATCGTATAGGATACTCATTTATGATCGAGAAATTTTACCTTGACCCATGTCCAGCGCTCTACATCACCACTTTCTCATGGAACAGAGAGGCATCATTCTTTATCGCTACATAGCTCATGAGAATGTTCGATAATTTCGGGATTAACGAGAGCTATGGTTTTAAAATTTTCATCGTCATAATCCCGCATAAGCGATACAACAATAATTCTCTTATTCACTCATATCTGAGGGGCTGCGAGTCACACGCCACCATTATCTGCATTTTTTATATGCTTGAGCATATTTTGTATGAGTTCGCTATATCATGAGAGTTCTCATTTTCAAACAGGGCTACTTACCGTACGGAGTGTCACATTTGATGTTCCAGTTTCAATTTTGAGTTTTGCCATGATTTTGTCGAGGTGAAAGAGAAAATATACTTGGAGAATAGTGATTTTTCTATAAAATTCAAGTATTCTCAAGTTCTATTTTTCTCTAGTCAAATTGCTATGTTTGCATTTCTCAAAAAGCTCATCCCTCTCGATTCACCATTTCGTATCACCTATCACTATTTTTGTGGAGTATTAGCATTTCTCCTTTCAGGAAACCCAGCAAAAGATATGATAGTGATAGGTATAACGTGAACCAAATGAAAAACTACTACTTCAAATCTTATAGCCCGATGACTTATGGCGAGTGGAAAAAAAGTGGCGATGTTTACGACAGTAAACACTATCATCGGAGATGCTGAGGAAGAAAATAAAATGAAAATGACGACACCATCTCCTTTTGCAGTATGGGATTTTATCACACGTGCCCGTGATGCAGGATGCGAGTATCTCGTTATGGAGACTTCGAGCCATGCGCTTTTTTATCATAGAGTTCATGGACTTCGATATGATGTAGCAGTCATGACAAATATTTCACAAGATCATCTTGATCTTCACCGTACCATGGACAATTATGTCGATACTAAACTCCTTCTTTTTAAGAATCTTTATAAGTATGGGATTCGTAAAGAAATACGAAAAGTGGGTGTTGTAAATATCGATAGTGAATATGCATCAAGATTTCTTTCGAAAGATATTGTTGTTGATGCTATGCATACTTTCGGGTTTTCTACGAATGCGAGTTTGCGTGCAGATAATGTCATCAGCAAAGGTTCTGGGATTGAGTTCGATGTTCGTATGCCATCAAATACCTTCCATATTCAATCAAAATTGCAATGAGAGTTTAATGTTCTCAATATACTCGCTGCTACTTCGGTACTCATATCCCAAAAAGTGAGTATAGAAGTCATCGTTGATACTATGGCGAAGATACAAGGTGTACCATGAAGGCTCGAAGAAGTTCCAAACATGAGAAAGGCAAAAATATTTGTTGATTATGCTCATACCGAAGATTCACTGAAAAATGTCCTTGAGACCCTAAGAAAAATAGAAAAAACGAAACGAATTATCACTCTTTTCGGAGCAACAGGAGATCGAGATAAAACAAAACGACCAAAAATGTGAAGAATTACAGACCTCCTCTCAGATATTATCATACTCACTGATGATGATACATATACGGAAGATTCTCTTGCGATCATCCGGGATGTGACGAATGGTATAGAAAGAAAAGAATGAGAAAACTTCTGGATTGTACCTGATCGTGAAGATGCAATACGTACAGCTCTTCTGATGCTTCAGCCAGGGGATATCCTTCTTGCTGCAGGAAAAGGAGCTGAGACAGTCCAGGTGACGCAGAAATGAGTGATCCCATGGAATGATCGGAAAGTGATCGAGCGAATACTTATGGAAATAGAATCACAAGTGATGGTCTAAGTGTTTTTCTCCTCTCAGAAAAGGATATTCATCTTTTCTGCTAAGAGTATATCTTTTTGGGTAATAGTATTCCCTGTCTCATGTGTCGTCAGTGTTACATAGAGACTCGTATAGAGATTTCTCCAGTCTGGGTGGTGATCTATTTCCTCACAAATGATACTTATCTTATTCATGAAGTTTATAGCGCTCATGAAATCAGGAAAGACAAATTTTCTATTGAGCGTATTGTTTTCTGTCTTCCATCAGGGAGGTAAAGAAGACTGCATATAAAATAGTTAAGAAATGATATCACCAAGTGTATCTGCTTTCTTGAGTATTTCAAGAAGGGAAGTATCCAGTATTTTATAGAGTTCATCGAAATCTTTGAGGATAAAGTATTTCGATTGCATAATGTCGTATCGATACGGGGTGCGAGAACACTCTAAAATATCAAAGGGAATTCTTTCTACATTTAGATCTTCAAGTGCACGAATACTCTCGCTATGCGATGAAAGAATCCCAGCACCATAAATTCTGAGTCATCGGTTTGTCTCTATGAGTCAGAATTCTATCGTGAACCAGAAAATACGTGCGAGATATCATCTGAATCTTGGTTCTATAGAGATCATACATTCTCAGAATTTTTGCAGAAAATCAGCATATTTTCTATCTGTAAGAAGTGGGATGTGTCAGAAAAATTCATGAAAAATATCTGGCTGCTCAAGATAATCAAACTCTTCAGGAATACGTATAAAGCTTGCTGCTGGAAATCTTCTTTGTGAAATTCGAGTATGAAAATCCTCATCTGATATGATCGCAGGTACTGCTTCGATCTTCCATCATGTAAAACCAGAAAGTCTCATATTGACTTCAGATAGTGAAGGTATACGAGTAGCTGAGAATCCTATCGAAGTAAGTCCATTGAGAAATTCTGGACATGCTCGATCGATGATCGTAGTTTTTTGGCGCTCTATAAGTCTCGACCATGTTTTATGTTCTTTTTCATTCCAGGCTATAGCACCAGTGCTATCAGGGAATTTAGAAATATAGGTATGTCACATGTAAAAAATATGATAAAAAATAAAAAACTCCCTCTGAAGAAGGAGTTCATCATTTCTTATCTTGCTAGATAAAACACGAAAAACCCATCCTCCAAAGAAGGAATAGGGTATAATAAGCTGATGACATTACTCTAGGCATATTTTTATAAATAATAATTATATTATGCTACTGATCGTCTCTTTTCTACAGCTTCACTCATTTCTCTAAGAATTTCCATTGTTTGTTCCCATCAAATACATTCATCAGTAATACTCTTTCGTCCGCTAAGTTTATCTGGATCATCTTTTCATGCTACAAATTTCTGTCCTCATCCTTCAAGATGACTTTCTATCATTATTCAAGAAATTGCATGATTTCAAGCCGCAATCTGTTCTGCAATACTAGATCAAACTGATAACTGATTTATTGCTACTTTATTGCTATTTCCATGACTTAAGTCAACCATAATTCGGTTTCAATCAATTTCTGCTCCTATGAGGCTTTGGCGCGCTTCTTCTATACTATCTCGATCGAAGTTAGGTTTTTTCCCACCTCGTAATATCAGATGGCAATCGAGATTTCATTTTGTTTGTACTATCGCTACTTGACCGTTTTTATGGATAGATAAAAAATGGTGTGCCTGTGCTGCTGCTATAATTGCATCTGTAGCAATTTTGAGATTTCCATCTGTTCCATTTTTAAATCAGAGTGGTGCTGAAATTCCTGATGCAAGTTCTCTGTGTACTTGACTTTCTGTTGTCCGAGCTCAAATTGCTCACCATGAAATGAGATCTCCAATATATTGAGGGCTGATCATGTCAAGAAATTCTGTAGCAGCAGGAACACCAGATCTATTGATATCTATAAGAAGTTGTCGGGCTATACGGAGACCTTCTTCTATTCGAAATGTTCAATCGAGATAAGGATCATTTATTAATCATTTCCATCCCACAGTAGTTCTTGGCTTTTCAAAATAGACTCTCATGATAATTTCAAGGGTATCTTTGTATTTTTCTCTTTCATTAGCTAGAAGTCGTGCATACTCTCTTGCTGATTGAGGATCATGTATCGAACAGGGTCATGCTACAACAACTAATCGATCATCTTTTGCATGTACTATATCACTTATAGATCTCCGAGAGGTGCGTATCATTCATTCGACGGAAGATCCTGATATTGGAAAAAATCGAATCAAGTCTTGTGGTGGAGGTAAAGTCGTAACATCTTGAATCCTCTCATCATCAGTAATTCATGTGCTATCAGAAAGAATAGTTCTCATAATATATAATTAAAAATAAATAAAAACTCCTCCAGTTTTAACTGAAGGAGAGGTGCATGATTTCTTGGAATAGTTCTAAAACTCCATAAATCTCCCCTTCAGTTGATTCTGAAAGAAGAAATAAAAATAGAAGAATGTAGAGCTATGATTTTTTTGCATATTCGAAGATATATGTTGATAGTATATTTTCTCTCAATTTTGTCAAAAGTTTTTATACTTTCCCAGATGAGATATTTTGTGATTTCTTTTTCGGTACTGGTTTTCTCGGGGAGGTTTTTTTGATAGGAGAAATCACTTTTCATACGAGAGTACTTGGAGTTTTTGGATTTTTTCGCTGTTGATATTCTGTATATATCACCTTTGCGACTCAGGCTATCGGAACAGCGAGGATCACACCGAGTATGCCACCGAGACTTGCTCATGCAATCATGATGATAAATACAAAAATAGGAGAGAGATCTAATGCTTTACTCATAACATAGGGAACTAAGAAGTCATTCTCGATGCGTTGGATGATGAGATACAATACGATGATCGCAAGAGCTACTTCCCATCAGATCCCAAGACCGATGATTCCAGCAGGGATAAGAGCAATAAGTGGACCAATGTAAGGTATAAATTCCATAATACCACCGATAAGAGCAAGAGAAAATTTATTATCAATAGTAAATGGTTCAATATGAAGAAGATCCTGAATGAAGTTTGTATTGAGTCCAAATTCAAGAAGAGAAAGACCTAAATAAGTAACAACAAAGATACTTATAGAGAGTATGAGAGTAGCCTTAATCCATGAATTGCATACCTGCTGAATAGATCGATAGTGATTTTTGAGGTAGGTGTCAAAATTCTGGGGTGTAAGGCTCAAAAGAAAATTCCCTATAGATCGTCTTTCGAGAACCATAAGAAATGTCATGATAGCAATGAAGGCCCAGTTTGCAACAACTCATCCTACAGCGCTTACTATAGATATACTTCCACTTGTAAGGGAAGATATTTGTGTAGTAATGATCGACTGTATATTACCAGCATTTTGCTTAATGATATCGAGTGTATGTTCGATATTTGATTCTCAGAATACAAGTCGGATCACCTTTTCGATATATGGATGGAAATGAAATCCAGAAAGACCATCTCGAAGATAGACGGACTGAGCGGTATTGACCCAATTTGTTATAATACTTACCGTATTCGTCACATAGTCTATAATGATTGGTATGAGCGTACCAATAACAATACTTCAGAGGAAGAATATGACAATATATACTCCAATAACACTCATCCATGCAGGAATATTATAGTGCTCACCTTTCTCTGCAAGAGGATTTATCAGTATGGTGATGAACCCTGCAATAACAATAATTAATACCAGTGAAGATAACGTATACAGAACATAGAGTATTACCAATACAGCGAGAAGAATCAATATTTTCTGGATCCAAGTACGAAGTTCAGTATTCATAATTGTTTTTTAGATATTTTGATTATAAGAAAAATCTCCATTTTTCAATGGAGAAAATATTAGTTGAGTTCTTCGATTTTTTTATCAAGGAGATCGATCATATGACTGAGAAATTCTTTCAAGATAAGCTTCTTTGTCTCACTCATTTTTAATTTTCCTGTTTTTTCTAATCGTATTTCTAATGATGAACGAATTTTTTTATAGGCTTGCTTTCGATCATCTTTTGCTGGTATAGATTTTATCAGTTTTACGCTTAGGTCTTTGATGATTTTTGATCACTGAGCTTTGTATGATTCTATGATATAGGTGTTTATATCTTGTTTGAGTTTCTGTTCCTCCTCCTCTTCTTCCTCAGTTTTTACGAGCTCTGCATCAAGAGATCAGGATTTAGATTCTCATTTTTCACCAGAGAACGCTTTGTTATTTTTTTCTACATCTTCAATTTCAGGAGTTATTTGAGAAATCGTTGACCCTGTTGCATCAAGGATTTTACCGCTTGCCGAAGTAGCATATGAGCTCGTGAAAATGACAAAAATCCCACAAAATAGAAGAATAATTTTCAAGAAAGATGTGTAAAGAGTTGCATTCATTTCGAATGAAGGATATTCATTAAACTCTGGAATGCAAATCCCAAGTGTAAAGATTTAGTGAAGAGTAATAAATATATACTATACATTATTTCTCACTATTGTAACTATACTATCTCGTATAGTACAAAGAGAAGTATAATTCTGATCTTTGTTTTTGAGGAAAATGAGCGAATCAGGAATTGGACTATTTTTTCATGAAAAATCAAGATTCTTGCCAAGGCGAATATCTTCATAATCTGAATCACTCAGAGTAAAGCTTGCAATAGATCAAAATAAGGTCTCATAACCGAGCGCAATAGGATCCTCAATTGAAGAAGCATCCTGAATATCGAGCACTCAATACTCAGTGTAAATCTTCGTACGTTGCAAGAAAGTGACATATCCACTATCGATGCCAAAGAATTTTCCAATAACAGGAGCGAATGATCGCACATATCCACCAGACGAGAGTATAATTCGTATTGATATATATACATTTTCCATTTCTAATATTTCCACATCAAAGACTTCAATAGGTCGTTCAGGTAGAGTAAAGTTCTTTCATTTTCTTGCAAGATCGTAAGCTCTTTCACCATCTATATGAAGGGCACTATAAAGAGGTGGTAATTGTCTTTTTTGGGAAAGGAGGAAGTCTCGGACCTCATCTTTGGTTTTTAAACATATCTTACTGGTATCAACTGGCATTATTGGAGTACCATAGTCGAGAGATTCACTTTTTCCATCCAGACGCACAGTAAAAATATATTCCTTTTTTGATTTTTCGAGAAGAGGAAGGAGTTTTGTACTATTTTCTGTAGCGATCAATAAACAACCTGAGGCAAGTGGGTCAAGTGTTCCTGAGTGCCCCATTTTTCTGATCTGAAGAGTTTTTCGGAGTGAGCGTATAACATCAAAGCTAGATATGCCAATAGGCTTATCAATGAGAAAAAACATAAGAGAGTGGATTGCAATAATATTATTCTCCAAGTTCGCTATATTTTGCTGATCGAGGATGATTCAGAAAACGTGGTGGATATGTCCATGACCATTTTTTCCCATCAAGCACTCATCCTGTACTAAATATATTGTAGTATCCGAGATTTATAAGCACTTTTCCTATAATATCCTTTCTTTTTATAAAATGTGCTGCCGTTGTCTCTCCGATACATGTCCTGAAACATGAACGAGAATCTGCTGAATTATTTCTATTATCACCCATGACCCAATAGTATCATTGTGGTATAAGAAATTCGTTTGTTTTTACATTTTCTGGAAGACGAGTTTGTCACGCATTCAGACTTGAAAGATATCATTCTGTAATTTTGATGAATTTATCTGATCAAGCTTTCTTTATCGATACTTCACCTTCCTCAAACAAGATAGTATCACCTGGGAGTCATAAAATACGCTTAATATAATATTCCTTTTGTCTATCAACATGAGGAGTAATTACAACGACATCTCCTCGAACTGGATCGCCAATATGAAGAGGAATATTTTTTAAAAGAGTTGATGAAACCTTGTTCCAGCTTGTCATATTTGATGCTGATTCTTCAAAACTTACCGGGAGATTCAAATAGGAAAATTTATCGACAATAATATATTCTTTATCATGATAGCTCATTTCCATGGAACTCCCATTGATGCGAAATGGTGTAACAATAAAGCTCCGTACAAGGATAACGATAATGAAAATAATCACTATATCGCGCATAAATCCAATAAATTCTCGAAGAGTACTATTTGTTTCTGCTATTTCTTCTGTTTGAAATGTTTCGCTTGTAGGTTGCATGAAGGGGGAATTATTGATAAAATGAAAAAATATAACTAAATCCTATTTTCAATGGCAACTTTTGTATTTTTTGCCACTTCCACAAGGACATGGATCATTTCTTCCGACTCATGAATAGAGAGTTTTTCAGGCATCATTTGTCTGGATAACACGTATGCCATCATTCATTATTGGTGTATCTTCCGAATATTCTGTATGATTCATATGACTCGCAGAAACGACAGCATTGGTATCAAATCATGCATGAGCACCCTCAGCATATTTTGAGAGAAGTGTTTCTTCGAGATTGACCTCGTCGATAGACTCACGGGGTTTTGCTGTCAGGAGTCATTTGACTACACGTAATCCAACGGTCTTAATCAAAGTGACAAATTTATCATAGGCACGCTCTTTGTATATAATAAGTGGGTTTTTCTGAGCGTATCACTCAAAAGCAACTTCTTCACGGAGGTGAGCCATACTATCTATATGATTCATCCAGAGCTCATCGATGGAAGCGAGAGTGAGTCTTCTTTCAAATTCTGCAAACTCCTCTTCTGTGCCCGTATCACGAAGAGTTTCGATTTTTCCTCAAAGAAGAGAAATGACACGAATCTTTGCCTCAGAAAAATCATCGACATTTGCAAGGTTCTCTAAATTAATAAGAGTAGATTCTGCAAATTCATTGATCGCTTCAATAACACGAGTTTTTCCTTCTGAATCAAGAGAGAGCTCACCTCAAATACAAAGATCAATGATGCGCTCTACTTCTCACTTGAGCATCTCAAGAACTTCAGTATGTATATCTGCTCCTGAAAGGATTTTCGATCTTCGAGAGTATATCGCAAGACGATGGTGATTGAGTACATCGTCATATTCGAGAATATGTTTACGTATATCGAAGTTTCGTCCTTCTACTTGTTTTTGTATCGTGGTAATATTTTTCATGAGCATCTTACTTTCTACAAGTGGATCTCATTCTGGATGTGATTCAAAACTTTCAAGGATACTAAAAAGCTTATTTCCTCCGAATATACGCATAATATCATCTTGCGGCGAAAGCATGAACTGGGAGAGACCAGGATCTCATTGTCTACCAGAACGACCACGAAGCTGATTGTCGATGCGTCGAGTTTCATGTTTTTCTGTTCAGAGCACATAAAGACCTCAAAGTGGATATTCTTGGACTCCAGCGGTACCTTGGAGTTTCACTGTTCCTGTAAGTGTACGCACACGTTCATCGATCTTAATATCAGTACCTCGTCCTGCCATATTAGTCGCGATAGTGACAGCTCCATATTGACCTGCTCCTGTGATGATTTCTGCTTCTCGTGAATCTTGTTTTGCATTGAGTACTTGATGGGGCACTCATTCTTTTTCGAGTAATGCTGAAAGATACTCGCTCTTTGCTACAGATACAGTACCAACGAGAATTGGTTGTCATTTTTCATGGAGAGCGGCAATGAGGCGTACAAGATAGGCAAATTTCCCTTTTTCACTTCGAAATAGTACATCTCAACGATCGACACGTTTTATAGGCTTATTGGTCGGTATAGAGATAACTTCAAGATGATATATTTTATAAAACTCTTCTTCTTCCGTCTTCGCAGTACCAGTCATGCCTGCAAGTTTTGGGTAGAGGCGGAAATAATTTTGGAAAGTGATAGAAGCAAGTGTACGAGATTCTTGTTGGATCGTGACAGACTCTTTTGCTTCTATTGCTTGATGGAGTCAGTCAGAATATCTTCGACCAGGAAGTACTCGTCCAGTATGTTCATCAATAATGAGTATTTCATCATTTCTTACGAGATAATCGACATCTCTTCTATATACTGCAGAGGCCTTGAGAGAGTTTTCTACATGATGGAGATCATTGAAGTGCTGGCTTACATAGATATTCTCTACACCGAGATAGGATTCGAGTTTTTTGATTCCATCTTCTGTAAGTGTCGCAGCTTTTTGTTTTTCATCGATTTTATAGTCAGTATTTTCTCCAAGTGATCGAGCAAATGCGGCAAATCGCATATATTTGGTCGTAGGTTCGCTATCAGGAGCAGAAATGATGAGGGGAGTACGTGCCTCATCGATCAAAATAGAGTCGACTTCATCGACAATAGCGAGCCATTTTTTCCCCATCGTTTGACGATCACTTCGGATCGCCATATTATCACGAAGATAATCAAAGCCAAGTTCATTGTTGGTTGCATAGACGATATCACATGCATAGGCAGCTTTTTTCTGAGCAAAGTCCTGACCATGTGTTATCACTCCTGTAGTAAGACCGAGGGCTGTATATATAACTCCCATTTCAGCGGCATCACGACGTGCGAGATAGTCATTTACGGTGACGATGTGTACACTTGCAGGGACAAGGGAATTGAGATACGCGGCGATCGTCGCTACGAGCGTTTTTCATTCACCTGTTCGCATTTCTGCGATATTTCCATCATGGAGTGCCATAGCACCGATGATTTGGACATCATAGGGGATCATAGTCCAATCAACCATAGTGCCATTTCCTATATCGAAACTCTGTCCATAAATAAGCTCACAGGCACGACGATGAAGCGCGAAGGCCTCATATTTGATCGACTCAAGAATCTCCTTTGCTTTTTTACGATCATCGCCATCATCCATATTGAGACCCTCAAAGAGGGATTGGAACTTATGGGTCTTTGCTTGGACTTGTTCGATACTCGATATTTCATCACGAAATTGTGATTCAATAGATTTTACTTTTTCGAGATCTTTCTGATACAACTTGAGCTTTTTTTGGCTTGGGTCTCAGAAAATAAGGGAGAGAAGATTCATGTTTGCTAATTGATTCAAGAATTATAGGAATTTTTCTGAAAATACAGGCAAAGTATAGGGAAAAATGCCGTATTTTCAAATTAGGGGAGTGAAAATGACGTGAATATTATTGACGAATAATAATTAATCCCTCTAGTAATAAGAGGGATTAATTATTATTCGAAGAACTCATCTACGATTTTACGGTATGCAAGGCGATTTTTGATATCTTCGTAATAGGTATCTCCAGGGACAAGTTTTGCTCGAAGACGTTCGATAACTTCAGGGCTTCCATAGGTAGATATAATTTTTTCTACTTCTACTTGGATTTCTTCGTTTGTAGGCTCAGTACCTTTCATCTCTCGAATTTTTCGAAGAAGCAGCTCTGCTTTAAGTCGTCTCTCTGCCTCAGGCTTTACTATTTCATCCTTATACATTTCTTCAGATTTCTTCACGTGATCGAGGTATTGCTTGATATTGTATCCTTGTTGCTCGAGATTTCCAGCATGTTCACGATAGACCTGATCGACTTCATTCGCAAGAAGTTCTGGTCCTACCTCGAATACTGCTACTTCCATCATCTGTTTCATGAGAGTATCCTCATCTTTTGCGCGAGCATCATTTTCTTTCTTTGTTTTGATTTCTTGTTTGAGGATTTCCTTCAGTCACTCGATATTGGTTCTTTTTCCACGGAGCTTCTCGATGAAATCTTCATCGAATTCTGGAGTATGTGGTTTCTCAATTTTCTCGATATTTGCTATGAAATGCACCTTTCGTCCCTTGAAATCATCACTATGATAATCTTTTGGAAAGGTAATATCAAAAGCTACTTCTTCACCGACTTTTGCTCCGATGAGATGTTCTTCAAATCCTGGGATAAATGAAGCTGAACCAATGACAAGAGGGTAATTCGGAACACGTGTCTCAGTTATAGCTTCACCACCTTTCTTATCGTATCCTTGTGCGGAAATAGTAGCACGATCGCCATTTTCGATACTCAGATTCGATGTATCAGCTCCATCATCCGTATGATGACCTGCTTCATGAAAGTGTGTAAAACGTTTTTTGATCTCTGCAAGTTCCATCTCGACCTCATCTTTTTCTACAGAAACGGGGGTTTTCTTTACTTTGATTTTGTTCATCTTCTTTTCATCGATCGTGATCTCTGGAAACACTTCGACTTCAAGAGTAAGCTCGATCGGATCAGTGCTTTTCACTTCAGTGATCTGACCAGGAGAAACAGGAAGGATATTTTCTTTCTTGAGGATTTTTGGATAGATCTTTCCTATCACTGCATCGAGTGCTTGTTGCTCAATCATCGCTTCGCCATATTCTCGAATAATGACATGATCAGGAATATTGGATCCTTGTTTAAAACCTTTTACCTTTCCTTTTGTGCGGATTTCTTCGAGGACATGTTTCTTTGCTTTTTCGAGTTCTACTCATGACTCCTTTATGAGGATTGAGAGGGTATAGCTATTTTTTCGAGTGACGGTACTTTGCATGAAATGATAAATTAGAATTTAGAGTGAATAGTTTGAATGGGTATAAAAAGTCCCGAATAAAACGGGAGAATTATATAGAAAATTACGGAAAAAGCAAAATATCTTTTAAGTTTTTAGCCAAGCTCATGTATCCCAATAGTTCTATATTCTGAAGTTCCATTTGGATATTTTTTTCACACAACTTTCTCTCGGGGAAGAGAATCGATCACTATGAATATTCTTCTCCGTAATTCCTTTCTTTGTTCACTATTTTTATCTGGATGGACTTCAGCAGTTTCTCTTGCTATTTCTGCTTGAACTATCGATCTATCTTCAGGATGGATAAGCCCTTCTATACAATCTCTTATACTTCTCTCAATAGCCACAATTGTCTCTGGAAATTTAAGTGTATAGGTATGATTTCCTGATTCTGTCACTCTTGTAACTTTGATACGTGTTCATGTAAGTTGTAAATTGCCCGAGACTGTATCTTTACATGAATCATGTATAACAGAAACTTCAATATAGTGACGAGGTCGTGTTTGCATCGGCGGAGTATAAATTTTAATTAGTATAATATATTTACAAAATTAGTTTTGTCAAAGTTGTCTTAAAAATTTGCACTTCCGTCTTTTTCTATACAATCTTTTTATGCAATTATTCGAACTTCTCTCTCTTTCTCACGATTTCCTCTCTCGTTCCCATAATCTGAAAAAATCAGATATTCTCACACTTCGTGAAGTGATCCGTGAACATAATAAACTCTACTATCAATCTGAGTCACCGATTATCTCAGATACAGAGTATGATCAGCTTTTTCATGCACTGGCTCGACTCGAAGCGGATCATGATATGTTCGATGAGGATTCGCCGACAGCGAAACTCGCGATCATGGCAAGTGAGCAATTCCAGAAAGTGAAGCATATTTATCCGATGATTTCGCTCGATAATACGTATAGTATAGAAGAGGTACGTGATTTTGAACAACGTATGAGAAATGTACTCAAAGAAAAATCTCTTAAAGATTTTCCATATTATATCCAGCCGAAATACGATGGACTCGGTCTTGCAGTTGCCTATGAATATGGAAAACTCAAAAAAGCTATCACACGATGAAGTGGTGTAGAAGGGGAAGATGTGACACTTACAGCATTTGAGATCGAGAATCTCCCGAAAATTATCGAACAACTCAAAGATGTAGAACGAATGGAAATCCGTGGTGAAGTGATGCTCAGTCGTACGGAATTTAATCGTATAAATAGTGAGCGGCTTGAGGTATGAGAAAAACTTTTTGCCAATCCTCGAAATGCTGCATCTGGATCACTTCGACAGCTGGATCCGCTCGTGACTCGAAGTCGGAAGCTCCAATTTTTTGCCTATAGTATACCACAAGTTGAACAAGATAAGGATGATACTCATAGGATGATACAGTATGATGGACTTATGAATCTTCTTTCCTCATGGCATTTCGAGCGCCAAGACTTTCCATTTACTGTTGTTTCCTGACTTGAGTCCCTTATCGAGATTATTGATACTGAAACCAAGAATATAAAGGAACATTTCGACTTCGATATCGATGGTATGGTTCTCAAACTTGATGATATGACTCTCTGGGATGATCTTGGACGCACAGAGCATCACCCTCGGTATGCCATCGCGTATAAATTCCCTGCGAAACAAGTGCGCACCAGGGTAAATTCGATTGAGCATTCGGTCGGTCGTACAGGAACAGTGACGCCAGTAGCGAATCTGGAAGCAGTAGACGTAGGATGAGTCATAGTGAGACGAGCAACACTCCATAACTATGATGAACTTGCGAAGAAGTGAGTGAGAGAAGGGGATTATGTCTTCATCATGCGAGCGGGAGAAGTGATCCCTGAAGTTGTATCAGTACTTACTGAACTACGCGATGGAAGTGAGAAAGTCGTACAAATTCCAGAAAAATGCCCAGTCTGTGAAACAAAAACAGAGCAAGATGAAGGTATGGTAGCGATATACTGTCCAAATAAACACTGTCCAGCGAAGATTCAATGACAGCTCGAAATGTTTGTCGGGAAACAAGGGTTCAATATCGATGGACTCTGAGTGAAACAAATCGAACTTTTTCTCGAACTTGGATGGATTACGGATTTTGTCTCAGTGTTTCACCTCCGAAATTATCGAGAGCAATTCTTCACTCTGGAAGGATATAAAGAAAAATCAGTGAATAATCTTCTCCAAGCGATCGATAAAGCGCGACATACGACCCTCGATCGAGTATTTGTAGCATTGGGTATCCCAAATGTCGGAAAAAAGACAGGAAGATTATTATCAAGCATAAGTTATAGACTTTCAGAAATGAAAAATCTTCCGATATTTGAGACTATCCAAAGTATTACCCTGGAAGAACTCCTTGAGATAAAAGATATTGGTCCTGAGACGGCAGGAGCATTTATCGAATACGTCGAAGAAAATTGTCTACTTATCGAAAGACTCCTTCATGAACTGGATTTACAGATTCCAGAAGGATCTTTAGTATGAATTACTGATTGAACTCTTTCTGGGAAAAGTTTCTGTGTGACAGGTTCATTCGATAACATTTCTCGTGATGAGATCCATGAACTCATCGAGCAAAATGGTGGGGAAGTCCGTACTGCTGTGACGGGGAAGCTCGACTATCTCATCGTCGGATCCGATGCAGGATCAAAAAAAACCAAGGCAGAGAGCCTTGGAGTGAAGTGTATGGGGATGGAAGAGCTAAAGAGTTTTATTTAAGCCGTTTTTATTTCTTGTTTTGGTTGGATCTGGGTCAAAAGAGCACCAAGCCTCTCATGGGTACTATCATGGATACTATCGAGGGTATGATTATTAGCAATAACACCATAAAGAGCATCAAGAAGTGGTCATTGCGTACCATTTGGAAGTGTTTTTATCTTAGTTTCTATCTTTTGTGCAAATCACTCATCTCGAAAAAGATCTCGAAAAGTTTGAATCATTCTTGTATCTGGTGTTTCAGGATTTTTTTCCGTATCTTCTACAATAGTAGAACTAGATCCTTCAGAAACAGAGTTTCCAAAGAGAAATATGTTTATCCTTCGAGAATGTGTATGGGTGAGAGTGTACATAAAAAGAAAATGCTACCTCATCAGGATAGCATTTTTTGGTATTAATCGCAAGGAATTTCACTTGACGAAGGCACATAGTGTATTTTTCTAAGGAAAAACTAATGACATCCACCACTTCCACAGTCACCGCATCCACCTGTTCCACAAGAATCCCCTTCTCCGTGAGTGTCATCTCCAAGGATAGAGATGAACATAGATTTGATCTCTTCATATTCGGGAACTTCACCTTGAAATATCATATCTTTGAACTCTATGGACTCTTCTTCGATACAGAGAGCGGGTGATTCAGTGATGCCGAGTTCCATCTTGTATGCAGGATCATTCGATATTTTTACAGTTACTGCATCAGAGAGGGCGAGTTCACCGAGTGCTTTGTTTACGAGTGTTTCGAGGTCTGCGAGTGTAGTACCTTCACCGACGAGTTGGATAATCATAAAAGAGTTGGTTAATAAGTTACATGGTATCCTTTTTTGGAAAAAAGCAAGAAAAATCCGCCAGAAGGCGGATTCTAGAACTATGCAGCTTCTTCATCTTTCTGCTTTTCAGTAGCGACACCGACGTCAGCTACAGATACAACCTCAGTTTCTTCTTTTTGTTCTCTGACAGCATGTACTCCCACGATAGCAACTTCAGCATGAGATATGACTTGGTATTTCTTCGCATCTACGATAAGATCACTTACATGGAGGGTCTTACCGATATGATCAATAGGAGAAATATCGAGTGTAAATGAATCAATGACATCACTAGGAAGGCATTTCACATCTAGAGCATGGAGTGTCTGGTGAGCCTGACCTCCTGCGATAACAGCAGGTGAGACACCGGTAAGTATAATAGGAATCTGTACATGTATGATGGCTTTCATATCGACTACAAGGAAGTCCATATGGAGAGGAAGCCCCGTTACGGGATGTTTCTGAAGCTCATGAATCAATACAGGATAAGAATCTTTTCCGACCTTGAGAGTGAATACATGATTTTTCCCGACTTCACGGAATGTACGAGTAAAATCGGAAGGACTAATTTGAACATTAGTCGAAGGGACATCCTTGCCGTAAAGAACTGCTGGGATTGACCCACTTTCGCGAGTATCACGGGCTGTCTCTGTACGGATCTTTGCTTCGAGAGAATGCATAGAATTATAATAAAAAGTATAAATTGAAAACAAATAATTTAGTAAAATTCCTTATTTTCGCGCGAAGTATAATTTAAACATAAAAAAATGCAAATGAAATATTTGCATTTCTTAGAAATTTTAAGTTCTCTTTTTAGCTTGAAAGAGTTCCTGCAAGGTTCATGATCGGTTGGAATATACCTACTGCAATAAATCATATTACAACTGCCATTACCGCAAGGATCATCGGTTCTATCATCTTTTGGACTCCACCAATAGCTATATCAACCTCTTCATCATAAAAATCTGCAATTTTAATAATCGTTTCACCAACTTGCGCTGTCTCTTCTCAGACACGAAGCATAGATACAAGGAGATCAGGAAAAAGTGCATCATCTTCGAGAGATTCAGCCATTTTCATACCATTTTTTACATCATTTCGGAGGAGGAGAAGTCTTTGATGATATACTTCATTTCCTACGGCACTTGATACTATACGTATTGCTTCGATGACGGATACTCCACTTCCAATAAGATTAGAAAATATTCGTGCAAATCGAGAGAGTATAACTTTACGAAGAAGAGGTCCAAATACTGGTATTTTTAATACCATTCCTGCCCATATATATTTTCCAGATTTTGTCTTCTTCCATACATTAAAAACTACATAGAAAATTGCTATTCATGCTACCATAAAATACCATTTTTCTTGAAAAAACTCACTGGTATTTACGATCAGTTTTGTAGCATCAGGAAGTTTATCTTTATCTCAAAAGAAGCCTGTAAGTACTGGAATAACTTTCACCATGAGTACGGTTACACAGATAAACATACCAGCAATAAGCATTATAGGGTAGGTCATCGCCCCTTTGATTTTACGGGTAATTGAGTCTACTTTTTCTGTTTGTTCCGCGATTTGTATAAGTGCTTGATTGAGTTTACCTGTTCGTTCACCTGCTTCGATAATCGATATTTCCGCATCTCAAAAACATCCATAGTAATCAGCGAGTGCTTCATGCATAGTCCGCCCTCATTGTACACGATCGATCATAA
Organism: Candidatus Altimarinota bacterium; assembly: GCA_043770315.1. GTDB lineage: Bacteria > Patescibacteriota > Gracilibacteria > BD1-5 > UBA2023 > JAGOMW01. The sequence goes on from JAYVIJ010000016.1 coordinate 38,914, forward strand.
AGGTATAAAATTTTTTCATTCCTGGATCTTTTTCTTGTTTTTTAAGAGCATTAAGACTTTTTAATACGGTCAAACTTGCATTTACCATAGTTGCCATAATTCGGAAAAATATCACTTTTTGTCTGAGGTTAATCGATCCTCATTTAAAAAGAAGATTTTTTACATAAGTAATATAAGATTCCTGTTTTTGAACTTCTTGACCTTCTTGGATGTCTAGGATGACGATGTCTGATGCGGTAGCCATAGAGTAAATGATTAATGAATGTATACGTGAAGTTTATAGCATAGATACCTTATGTATTTTCTTTTGCTGCAGCGTATACTTCTTCGAGAGAAGTACGTCCATTGAGTGCCTTTATAATACCATCCTGCTCAAGAGATATCATACCATCAGTGATAGCTGCTTCATTGATGATAGTTGCACTTGCCCCATCGATTATGAGCTTCTTTACGCTCGTAGTTATCTCGAGAATTTCATAGATACCAACTCGACCTTTGTAGCCTATATTTTCACACTCTGCACATCCGACAGCTTCATAAAATATAGGATTTCCAAGTATTTCTGTAGGTATGCGAGACAGAAGCTCTTCTTTTGCTGTACGTTTAAGTGCTTTTTCGACACGTCATTTAAGATGTGGATCAAGATTATTCATTGGTATAGCTTTCTTACAGTGCTGGCAAAGCTTGCGTATAAGACGTTGTGCGATGATCGCATTGATAGAAGCGGGAAGGAGAAATGCAGGAATTCCCATATTGAGTATACGAGTGAGCGTCTCGGCAGCAGAGTTCGTATGGATCGTAGATACTACAAGGTGACCAGTAAGTGCGGCTTCAATAGCGACGTTGATCGTTTCATGATCTCGTATTTCTCATACCATTATTATGTCTGGATCTTGACGGAGGGCAGTTCGGAGTCCAAATGCAAAGTTATATCCAATATCAGGAAACATTTGGGATTGATTGAGTCCGTCGATCTGACTTTCTACTGGATCTTCAAGTGTCATGATGTTGACGTCTGGCTTATTGAGATTTGAGAGGCAAGAGTAGAGCGTGGTAGATTTACCTGAACCTGTCGGTCCTGATGTCATGATAATACCATTTGGAAGTGCGATTGCTTTTTCGAGAAGTACTTTATTATGACCTTCAATACCGAGTTCAAAAAGATTCGGAATTTTCTTACTTTTATCGACGATACGCATAACTATTTTTTCTCCATGAACTGTTGGAAGAGTTGAGACACGAAGATCGAGAGCTTTATTATTAATTACCGTTGAGAGACGACCATCTTGTGGTACACGAGCTTCATCAATTTTAAGATTCGACATTATTTTAAAACGTGCAACGACTTGTTGGTGCAAAAATGTTTGATATTCAAGAATTTCTCTGAGTTCACCGTCAATACGATATCGGAGACGAACTATATTTGTAAGTGGTTCAATATGAATATCTGATGAACCCATTTCCACAGCTCCAATGATCATGAGATCACAGATCTGAGAAATATTTTCACCTTTGTATATTTGTTCTTTGAGAAGTTCGATGGACGTATTTGGCATAAAATGTGCTTATTTTCTTGTTTTTGGAAGGATTGATTCAAATTCTTTTTCTAAGGATTTCAATGTATTTACAGACTGAGTAAGAGCATAAATTTCATCATTTCAGAAGAGAGAGACTTTTGTTGCGTCAGATGCTCGTTCGTATTCCCTGTATTTTACCTGGAACATCAAAAGTTTTTTATTATAACTAGCACAGAGTATAGTATCTTTTTCACATTGTTTCACATTTTCATCAATGCTTGTTACAAGTTTCGTTTGTCGAGACTTGAGATTTTCTTTGAGATAAGTGAGATCATCTCTTGATACTCATCGAACATAGAATCTTAAGTTTGCTCTTCCTGCATTTTCCTTATTTGGATTACTTTTATCGAGTTTTTCTTGTAAAGAAAAACTTTCCATTGTAATAAGAGGATTGCTCAGTACAGAGAGTGATTTGTCATTTATGGTTGTAACACCTGTATAGGAAAGAATATCAGGTTTCCCAGCAGTATTTATATATTCCACAAATTTGATGATATTTGCATTGGTTCACTTAAAATCAAGTCGAAACTCAAACATACCAACATTTTCAGGAATATTTGTTCCCTTCGTACCAAAGGAGATTCCTTGCATTCATATAACGACATTGCTATCGAAATTAAATCTTTTCAGGAGGGAGCTTTCAATATAGCGAACATAAAGCCTTAAGGTAAGATTATCTTCTTCTATATTATTTGAAAGTGGACTCATAGTAGGGATAATACTATTAAGCTTTGCTTTCTCGAGTTTAAGAATTTCTTTTTCCTTCTCGCTGCTTCCAATTTCTCATTTGAGCCAATCTAGATAATTTTTTTCTACACCGATAGGTTTTTTAATGATTTCTTCAGCTGCCCTTGGATCAGATTGTATGACTTTGATAAGTTCTGCACGTTCTGATTTTCCTTGAAGAAGTTTCGCGACATTCGCATATTCTACACCATTTGTGAGTGTAGAATTATAGCTATTTACTGCAGATTGAGTTGTTGTTTTTATAGTACCAAGATAATCAATCCCTGGTAAAATATATTGGTATGAGAATACTCAAAGTATGACGAGCGTGAATATTTGTCAGATTGCCGTATAGGTAAGATGTTCTTTTTGTGAATTGGAGAGCATAAGATAAAATTAGAATTTTTCAGAATTACTAAATGGAACAAAAGAGGCGTCTATTGATACCATTGTTCGACTTTCAAATCCATCAAGATCTCATTGGTCTATCTTCTCCATAGAAAGTGATACAGGTGGATTTAAAAGAATGAACTGGCTTTTACTGGTATCAGCAAGATTTGCCAGAAATCTCAGCGCTTCTATACGTGCCGAACCAAGTTTTCCATTTTCATCATCATTTCCAGAAGCTCCTCCATATATAGTACACTGTGTTGTGAATCTATCCTTATTAATACTTATGCCATTACATATGATGTTATTTGTATTTACCGCTATAGACTTGCTGTTATTGCGTACAGACTCGAATTTTTCGATAATTTGATCTACAGGAATTTTGCTTTCATATGTACTAATAGCAAATTTTCTCTCAGGAGAAGTAAGGAGTATATTTTTTGTAAGCTTAATAGGGATATACTCATTTAAGCTATTAAGAATATTCACTTCAATATCAGTTCGTTTGGTTGTATAAGATGCTTCAATAACTTGCATATTATCACATTCATAATCCTTATCTATATCTGATATTCAATAATTCAGATATGGACAAAGAAAGGTATAGTTCTCTTTTATGGCAGTTGCACCACCTCATTTTTGTACGTATACATGAAATGCTCATGCAATGACAATGATAATTGCTATAGGAAGTATGTATCCAAGAACAGTAGTAAATATCTCTATCCCTGCTTTTTGGGCTTTTGGTCCAATACTGATATTTCCATCGCTTGTTTCCTGAAAAAAATCATTATAGGTAGAGTCACCCCCTCATGATTCTCATTTTCCTGATGAAATGAAAGAAGTTGTTTCGGCTCCGAGAGTATCTTTGGTAGCGATTTTAGAATCGTCTTTTGTCATATGAAGAAAGTTATACTACTTGGTAGCATATCCTATTTCATCCACTGATGCAAATATGAGATATATTTTTCTCTTGATGAGAAAAATATATCTTTTTTAATAGTACTTTAGAGAAGAAAATTTTTCATTGATTGGCCCCAATTCATGGTAGTAAGTCTCTCATCTGTACAGAAAATCTGTATCTTTGGATTCGCAGAAAAAGTACGCCCTATAAGAGTATTAAGTGTATTTATAGCTATGGGGGTACTATATTCTTCAAAATTATTTTTCATACCGACTGTTCGAGCAAGAAAATAAGGATCAGTCGGAGGATCAAATGGTACTTTCGAGATTATGAGCGTATCTATATGTTCCCATAAATCTCCTTCATCTATCCAAGTATCGATAATGCCAATAAGAAGTGACTTTTCTTTTGCTTGTATAAAAAGTGAAAGCATCTTTCCTTTTCCACCAGAAAGCCCTTGGGTATATATATATTTTATGTTAAATTTTCACTTGTATTCATTTGCGAGCATGCGAGCATGTTTCATATTGGTTGTGAGTATCACAATTTTGTCTCCATCAAAAGATGCTTGCTTCTGTAGAATAAGTATTTTTTTATTATTTTTTCCTTGTATTTCTCAAACTATTGCACATTCTTTTTGGAGAAATTGCTCGCTTTCTCTGTTTTGTATACCGTATCCAACAAGAGTATTTTTTTGCCCATACTGAGTTATGAGAGTATTTTGTATCGTATTTCGTATATCGCGAGGAATAAAAGATATTTTCATATCATGAGACATTATTGAGAGAACAATACTTGTATTTGTATCTTCTATAAGGGAATAGCGTATAAGAATATCAATATAGCGTTCTAATTTTATCTTGTTTTGATGATCTATGGGATTTTCTGTTTGGATTGAATGAATTCTTTCCTGAACTCACTGAAGCTTGAGAGTGCTGAGAATGAGCCATTTATATCCAGTATGCCAAACATCCCTTTGAGTTATAAGATAGGTTTCGCCAAAATCACCTGGAGGGAATTCATCTCCTCATTTCGGTCGATCAGGAGTAGAGCGATAAATCTCAGAGATCATCGAGAATCCTGTGATAAGATCATCCCAAACATCATCTTTTTCAAGTCTTTTGAGTGATTCACAGAGAGAAAATATCTCACTAAAGGAGATATGAGAACTTTCTTTTCGGCGTATGATATCTTCCATCCTTGGAATATCTCTTATGATCAGACTATGTTTTCACTCAATAAGTGCTTCTTTATCGATATTCTCAGCGCATAAATCGGCGATAAGTATATCAGCCTTTCATGATGCTTCTTTTTGGCGATCAAAAAAATAATTTTTTTCATTTGTAGGGGATCGAAATAATTCCATGAGTGTACGCTCATCACCATAATACTTCAGCTCATCAAGGAGTCATGTTTTTGTCTCGAGTATCCAGCTTGCGAGTTTGAGTATGAATATAGATTCTTTTCGTTTCCAAGAATCTCGTGCAAGCCAATAGGAAAGCATTTCTAGAGAACAGAAATTCTTTTTATCTTTGTATATGCTGGCAGAATATCATAGAGCATGTAAATTTTTCCAAATTGAAGATGATTGTTTCTTGTTCGGGGCGATAATGAGGAGCGGAGAAGATATCGTAAGGCTTGATCTTACCAATTCTATTTCTTCGGATTGTCCTCCCCCAAGACTTACAATAGTATAATTGTTTTCTTTCAGTATTCATATATCTTTCTTTTTTCAAGAAGATAGTCTATCACTTGTAGGAGGAATAGGAAGGAAAAATGGATGAGCTTGTTCGGTTTTTTGAGTGATTTCGAGAAGTAATGCGATCATATCACTAGTATCTCTGATACATGCATGTTGCCAAAGAGTCAGCCTTTCTCATTCTAGAAGAAAAATATCGTGCAAATATCGACAAAAGAGTTCTAAAGAAAGCTTCGTATCATCGAGTGCACGATGTTCACTTTCCATCTCGATTTTATACTTTTTCCCGAGAAATCCGAGATTGAGACTCTCTGCATCCTGTGAGAAAATCTCTGAGAGTTCAAATGTATCGATAGAGAGATGTTTCGAAAGATCTACTCCGTGAGTAGAGAGCATATTGATATCGAAGAGGACATTGTGTCCGACGATAATACTATCACCGATAAATGTCGCTACCTTGTTCTGTACCTCTTCCCATTTTTGTTTTCTGATGAGCATATTATCGCTTATGCCTGTGATCATGGCGATATTCTCTTCGAGATTTCTTCCAGGGTTTATGAGCATACTTCGCTCTTCTTGTTCTATTGCTCTGTATATATCGCCATCTTGTTCGAGCTTAAAGCGTACTGCTGCTACTTCGATGATAGTATCCTTGTGTGGATCGAGTCCAGTAGTTTCAAGGTCGAGTGCGACGAATGTGTAGGTATGAAGATTCATAGTATTACTCTATGAATAATATCGAAAAAGTCGAAGAGAAGAAAAAAGGAAAGTTGACAGATGGTATTTTTATAAAATAAAATTGATATTCACTCTCTCTCGGCTACACTTTTATTATGTCAGAAATACACTTAGTTCGCACATTTGATAATCAAGGGTATTGTTCTGTAGTTGAGCCTATCCCAGAAACAAAAACAAGGGTAGTGACAATATTATCAGGACCAAATGCTGGCTCTCCAAGAGTAGAAATAGATGATCCACTTTATGGACTTATTTCATCAGCTCGTGGTAAATTTAGAGAATTGGAAATTGTTTATTGACTTTCATGAAAAAACCTTCCTGAGCTCATTCAATCTCTCAAAGATGTCCTCTGAGAATATTGGTTTAAAGTTCTTATTAATAGGAAAAGTTACTGACCTAAACAACTTTCATTTTCTGCACAGTTGGATATGAGTTTTTCTCCTAATGTGGAAGCTCTTATACCAATGGTTTGAAAATCGGTAAAAGATATTTTTTTAGAAAATCGATGATATCATCCTGTGGATATATCTACTAAAGTATTTATAGGAAAAGACTCACCAAAGATACGAGTTATATCAGTTTTTGATCCTACTAAAACGCCGAGAAGATGAATAAGAAAAGATTGAGTCCTCGTTCTAGAACAGCCAAGATATTAGATATTTCGTAGGAGTGAAAATAAAAAATACGCACAATAGAAGTGCGTATTTTTTT
>JAYVIJ010000017.1:0-45566 GCA_043770315.1 Candidatus Altimarinota bacterium
TCATCCAGTAAGGATAGCTCCTTCTGGAAGCATCCCATCTCGACCGACATGTTTAAGCTCCATAGTGATATGGTGAAATATCTCTTCGTATCGTGCGCGGATGATATCATTCATGAATTTCCTCGATATAGCTATGGTATCGACCCCAGAGAGTTTCGCGAGATCGATCTCTTCATCATAGTCATTTGCCATACCGTCTCCGAAGTTGAGGTCTCCGTATTCGAGCTTGAGCCTCTCAGCGGTATCTATAGATATTCGCAGACCGAGAGCTAGATCACTCGTGACATGCTCTCCACCGATAGGCACGACTGCTGCATAGATCAGTGCTCCTTCTTCATAGACTGCGATATTGGTCGCACTCGATCCGATATCTACCGCTACGACTCAAAGTTCACGCTGACGACGAGAGAGCATGGCTTCTCCACTCGCGAGGATATTCGGGTAGGTATCCATGATCTCTACACCGACATCATGCACTCCCTTTTGGATATTCGAGAGAGTATTGGCACTAATAGAGATGATATGACTTCGTACTTCGAGCTTTTTTCCACTCATACCGACAGGATTCTTGATCCCGCTCTCGAGGTCGAGAGAGAAGCTCTCAGGTATGACCTTCAATATAGTACGATTCATAAGGTCCACACCATTTTGGCTAATGTCGAGTGCACGATTCACATCATCCTCAGAGACATCGAGTCCTGCAACAGCGACGATACCAGATTTTCGAGTGATATCGATGTGTATTCCAGAAACTCCGAGACAGATATGTGAGGCTTGTTCACCTGTCATACGTTCGGCATCACCCAGGGCGATATCGAGATCTGCCTTGAATTGTTCCATATCGAGGATGTTTCCTTTGCGGATTCCACGAGACTCTGAAACTCCGATACCGAGTACTCTCAGTTTCTTTTCATCGGTCCACTCACCGATGACGGCTTTTATTTTCGAGCTGCCTATATCTATGGCGACGAGCTGTTCTCCAGATACCATATATTGTAGTAAATTATAAGATGTATAAAGTTTGTGTACTGCCTGAAAGTCTTCTAGAAAAGGATACATGCATTTCTTCTCTAACTCATAGGTGACATTATATAGTGGAGCATCCTTTTTACAATCTCTATTTGTCTTTGCGCGTATACACATTTTGTACTCACCTTGATTTGAAAAAAATTACTTTCTCGATACAGTAAGCAAGGAATTGATGTGCAAAACTTTTGTAGTCTGATTTTTATCTTATTCCGAGAGCATGTTGTACGACTCACTCAACATAAATTATAGCATCTTTTGTTTGTCCAAAAAAATCGTTTCGTCATCTCCAATTCTTCATTAATAGATCTATAGAATCGAGTGTCGTTTGATCAACTATCAACGGGGCTCCTCATCGAACAATGGGCTGGATTTTTCCTATCAGTAGAGCATTTATTTGTCGAATAAGCGGGATTACTTGTTCTTGTGATTGAGGAGAAAACCTACGAAGATCGACCTTTGCACCAGAGAGAGTATCTTGAAGTGGAGTAAATGTCATAAATTATGATCAAAAAATAGACTATTCTATATATATTATATAAAAAATTATCCTGTCAAATGCAAATCAAAACTTTCCACATAAAAACCTTCGGTTGTCAGATGAACTATGCTGACACTGAAAAAATCCATATGATTCTCATGTCAGCATGACTTCGGAAAGTGATCGACCCTACGAAGGCAGATATTGTTATTATGAATACGTGTTCCGTTCGGCAAAAAGGGGAAGATCGAGTATTTGGATTTATGCGAGAGATAAGTAGATTTCATAAAAACAATGCAAGCAATCCACCACTTTTTGGTATCACATGATGTATGGTCCGAAAATCTGGAGTGGCGCGTCGATATATCGATCTTGAGCACTATAAGCGTCACGGAACCAAAAATATTACCCTTCTTGATTCTGGAGATTCACTATGAAATTATGATGACGAGCTCTTTCTTCGGTCTGATCTGATCGACTTCACTTTCCGCATAGAAGAGGTTTCATTCGTCACCAAAATCCTTTCCCGTATCACTGGAGAAAATATCGGGAATGATGCCAAATTCCACGAATATTTAAATGTAAAACAACACCAAGAAAACCCTGCAAGTGCGAATATTATCATCCAAACAGGTTGTGATAACTATTGTACTTTTTGTATTGTTCCTCATACTCGGGGACGAGAGCTTTCTCGTATACAAGATGATATCGTCAAAGAAATAAAGGACGTCGTAGCTATATGAACTAAAGAGGTCACACTTCTTGGACAAAATGTAAATAGCTATGGAAAAGAAACTAAAGCAAAGTTCTGGAATAGTGAAGAACTTACTTGGGCAAATAAAGATGTGAAGACGCCATTTCGAGAGCTTCTCGAAAAAATACAGATGATCGATGGACTTGATCGTATCCGATTTACGAGTTCAAACCCGCATGATATGACACGAGATATTCTCGATGCACACTTTGATCTCCCGAAACTCTGTCATTTTCTCCATTTTGCCCTCCAATCCGGAAGCGATACGATCCTCAAGAGGATGAATCGAAAGCATACCTATAATGATTTTAAGGTACAAGTGGAGTACCTACGAAGTCGAGATCCTCTTTTTGGTATTTCGACGGATATCATCGTCTGATTTCCTGGCGAGACGACTGAAGAGTTCCAGTCCACTGCCCAGGCTTTGCGAGAATGTCAGTTTGATTTTGCTTATATTGCCCGATACTCTCCACGCTCTGGGACCATCGCTACAACCAAGCATGAAGATGATATCACTGCAGAAGAAAAAGCACGTAGATGGACGATCCTTAATGATATCCTCCGTGAAACAGCAAAAAACAGAAATCTCCTTATGATAGGTCGACAAGAAGAAATACTTATATCTGGTCGAGGTAAAGATGATACGCTCGTAGGGCGTACCAGAAACTGGAAAGAGGTATTTATCCCATTTGATCCTGCTATACGAGTCGGCGATCTCATATGAGTGAATATCACGGCGGTAGAAGGCTGGATCCTTCAGTGAAGGGTAGTATAGAAATTTATGGTATTTCTAAGAGTGTTTTTCGAATATAGTCTTGATAGATCGCGATATTTCGGATTTTCTCATGGTATCATGAAAGGGAAGTGAGTATCGAAGCATTCAAATATTTGCCGAGGGGGTTATAGATCCAATAAAATGGAAAATCTCCCTTCCAGCCTCAGATACTTCTTCAGAGAATCAAACGTTCGATAGGATGACTGAATGAGCTATCATTTTCTGCGAGAGTTTGCTGGATTTTATTCATAAGCTCGGTATCATTATTGGCTTTAGCGAGAGCCTGAAGGAAGACGAGTAGACTCCCGCGAGCGTACATATCTTTCCCATCGAAAATGAAAGGAAGTGAAAGGCTCGTGATAGAGGTATTTCTTCCGGTGAGCATATGTTCATAGAAATAGTACTCACCCCTCCATCCATTTGCCTCATGAGCATAAAACTCTACTGGATCACTATACATATCTCGCATAAGTCATTTTTGTTCCTCATTACTTTCAGAAATGATTTCTTCTGCGAGAGTATATTCGAGATTCACTATACTTACCCCGATGATGTTTCCAACAAGAGTAATATCATTATTTTTGTAGTATTTTTTTCCGAGATCATGGAGTGATGCAAGAATGATAATAGCATTATTGATGTCTTTTTCGAAAAGTGCTTTTTTTCCATGAAGATGAAGTATTTTTGCAAGCTTAATATAGTGATTAAGCTTCGGAAAGAGTTCACTGCTGAGGTCATCATTATTTTGAAAATAGCACCGAAACTCATCAGGAATTGCGTCGATCCTATCACGAATATTTTGGAGTCACTCAGGAGAAAAATTATTGCGAACTTTATTTTCGACTTCTCACCATAATTCGCTATTTTCTTGTTGATATTGGAGGAGAGCCATTTTTGAGAGAGTGAGATCCGAAGATTGCATGACAGCACTATATTCTTCTGGATATTTCGACTCGAGATTTTTCTCGATCTCACTTGGAGTATCCCCAGTGATACTGAGATCTCTTGCTCTTTCGAGAAGCATTCCCATGTAGAGCTTTGTATTGATATAGTCCATAAAATATATGGATCCAGAATATCCTTTTTCGTCCTTTTTCAGATTGAGTGCTGATATATCAGGATATTCTGTGATACTTCACTCAAATGTCTGACAAATACTTGGTTCTGTATAGGTCGGATTTTCTAAATCCAGATTCTCGATACGGAGATACTGTTTTGGGATATCGATATTTTTTACTGGTGCAGATAGAGTATAGATAAGATATAAGAGTCAAAAGAAGGGGAGAGACATTCCAAAAAGCATCAGAAGAAAACTTGGTTTTTTGCGCGTGAATTCTTCCGCAGGAACAAATTCCCTCTTTTTAATATCCCGAAAAAGACGGAAAGATCATATCGTAGCATTGATACCGATACATACAAGTAGGATAATCCCAATTCAAATAAGAAATCCACCGCGATCAATATCATCAAAGCCACTCTTATAAATCATTTGTATCATATATCCCAGAAGCCAGAGTGATCCAAGAAGAAAAGGAAGTGCTATAACTATGAGAAATGCCATCGTTGACCATCGTTTAAAGTGAAGGGTCATTCCGACAATACTCATAATTATGATACCACCTATCAAGAGGATGTAAGCATATTCTTTATTGAAATATGCTCATGTATCACCCATGAGGGTAGTCATAACCTCGATGATCTGAGAATGATATATTATCACATATATACTCGATAGCATCGCCGCTATTGCGATGAAAAGCGCTATTCTCATGATGAACTTGATCGATGAGTGTATGATGAGATATTTTGACATACTACCAAGTAAGAGAATAGAGTATTTTTATTTTAATAAAATGGAAAGAAATAGCAAAGATTTGCTTTTTATTTTAGAAACCCGTTTCAGTATAATCTCCTTCCAAAATATTTAGTGATACTAAGAAATTAGATACAATTGGAAATATATTTTTATTCATTCTTCTGGGTCCAATTATACTGAGTATTTTTCTTATAATTCTCAGTATAATTTACCTATATATATTCGCAAAAATGAGAAATTTCCGAAAGGGACTCTATGAGATATATATCCGAAGAATTGGTAGTCTTTTTTTCGTTTTCTCACTATTTTTTCTTATATCATATGGAGCATCCCTCCTATTAGAATGGAAGTGGGAATGACCCAAAGTTCACTCTTACACCCTAAAAAATGGAAATCGAACTCTCGAACTTCAATGAATGTATCACATAGGAACAAAGAAATTTTATGAGAGCATCAGAAACAATGTTTTGGAAAAAAAGAATGATGGATATATATTTTTTCTCGAAAAACTTTGAAGTGGAAGTTCAGAAAATGAAAGACGATATGTTGATCTTACTTGATATGATGAGAATTTTGAGGAGGTTGGCGCATCGATGGGTGATGCTCGTGGACTCATTAAGCAAAATTATGATTTTATCATAAAGGATACTCATATATCGAATATTCAGTTCATCGATCTTAATATGGATCAGCTTATCCATGTTTTTGACACTCAATATTCAACGGGATATTCCTGATGAATTTCTGCGTCTCAATATCATATTTCAGCGATCCTCTTTGCCTACTTGACTGATAATATCTCAGATTTTGGGAGGGGGTTTTTCAGAAATCTTTCTATCATACCCTTTGTTCTTCAGCCTTCTGTGGATATTGATAGTCCTCAATGAGAAAATCTCCTTTCTGATTTAAATCTTAACTTTCGAGATGATTATGTGGCTCAGAAAATCATAGACTCTCCAGCCGAGAAAATATGTGTACTCTATGGCGAATGACATATGCCAGGAATCTATAGAAATCTCAAGAAATCAGATCCAAATTGGACGATTATTTCCCAGAAAGAATATCGAGTTTTTTGAAAATAAGAATTTTCAGCTCTAGATTAATGGACTTTAATTTTTCAGGTACTTTTTTTAATGTAAAGATGAGTCTTTATAAGAAAGTCTATTATTATTGCATTTCTTATCATTTGCTTATAATAGAATTGATTATTTCTTCACTTTCTCTCAATGTTTGATATCACCTCTTGGGTCCGAGAAACGATATTTCGACGACCGAAGCTCGCCCCAAGCATAGCAGGAGAAGAACTCTCTGAGAAACAAACAACAAAGATGGGATATTTCCTCCTCTTCTGTATGTTCGTCGCGATCATGTCGACAGCGCAGTGGACACTCACTATTATCAGTGGTATTCCAGAGAGACCGACGCCAGTTCCATCTTGTGTATCTGATATGCTTCGAGCATTTGATAAAGAGAGTACGAGCTATAACTATAGTTCTTATGGTTATGGATATGATTATGCAGGGTACAATAGCTGTACTCTCACTTCACTAAATCCAAAGTATGATCTCTCGGCTGAGTTCAAGACTCTCGAATGACCACTGAGTCAATTAAATGAGTATTTCAAGACACTATCTCGTCTCGAATCTGAGAAATCACAAGCAACCTATCGACAGCAAAATAATCGGGAAGAATACAATACTTCGCTTTCTGAGCGTGCCGTACAAGAACAAAATCCGATCTATGATGCCAATGGTATAAGACAAGATATCACGACTACAAGAAGTACTATAGCGAATGCTGATCTTCAGATAACCAATACCAAGCAAGCTATAGAGTCTCTGCGAACTCAATATGCCTCCCAGGTATCAGCCCTGAAGTATGCCTATGAATGAGCAGAATCTGCATATTATCGTGCCAATCTCCTGTATCGTATGTTCATCGCTCTGCTTTCTCTTGCATTTTCTGGCTTGGTTTTTGCTGTACTCTACAAGATGTATGTAAGAAGAAAGCTCGAGAATAGTCCGCATACCATCATCTTTTCTGTCGCTACATTTGCCTATGGACTAGTCCTCCTCCAGGTACTTCTCTTGTTTCTCTGGGATATCCTTCCTCATACGTTTCTCGAGTGGCTCCTCGGGATTATATCACTCTTTACTCCGCTTCTTTTTCTCGTGCAGTTTCTCTGGCCAGTTATCATCGTTGCTGTATTTGGGTTTCTCGTCTATCGCATCCAAAAAAGACTCTATTCTCCACAGAATATCATAAAACGTTTTGTAACTGATAAGAAGTGTCCCAATTGTGGAAATGCTGTCGATATGACAAAGCCATTTTGCCCACTCTGTGCCCATGAGATCCATATTCACTGTCCACACTGTCATGAGCTCACGATGAAGGGAATGCCGTATTGTTCGAACTGTGGAGGATCTCTCCCGAAAGATGATAGTATCTATCATACGAGTTCTCATACTCTTTCTGAGAATCTCGAGAAGAGTCTCGAAAATATATCACTCGATGGCATAACTGGAGTTACCTTTACTTTGTCCGATGAAACATCATTCACATCGAAGCGTGAGACTATCATCCGTCTTGCCCTTTCTATAACGAAGGAACTCGGAAAGACAGAATTTGCTCCAAGAGAATTTGCTCCATATCTCGATAAGATTCTCACACAAGTGAATATGGCTGGTATCAGTGAGATAGAGCTTGCTCGTATTCTCTGAAAAATTCGCACCTGGGTAGAAGTCGGCTGAAGTGTGACTATTAATCGAAAATAATGGCAATTACTATTATCATACTTTTCATACTTTATGTTTTCCTATTTCTCTATTCCCTCAAGATAAAGGATAACTCTATTGTCGATGTTTTTTGGGGATTTGGATTTATGATTATTGCAGTACTCTCATTCTTTATCGGAGGAATGATGGATATACCACAAATCACAGTAACTCTCCTTGTACTCCTCTGGTGAATCCGACTCACTTCCCATATCTGATTTCGCAAACTTCGAGAATGAAAAGAGGATCCTCGATATGCGAAATGGCGAGAAGAGTGGGGGAGCGGGTGGTACTTCATCGTGCGATCATTTTTCCAGGTATATATGTTTCAGATGGTCCTCATGCTCGTCGTCGCAGTACCGATAATAATTGTAAATGAAAATCTCAAATTCTATCCATATGATTTTTATCCTGTAAGCTCAGAAATAGGAGATGGTCTTGCCGTATATCTTTTGATTTTTATTATCTGAGGTCTTTTTGCTCTTTCTGGACTTGTATTTGAGATGATTGCTGATATCCAATTGAAGGCATTTCTGAAGATTAAGAAACCAGGACAAATATTTACCACCTGACTGTATCGATATTCTCGTCATCCGAATTATTTCGGTGAGAGTATGTTTTGGCTGGGTGTGAGTATTATGTCTCTTCCATTCTCGTATCTCGGAATTATCGGATGGATCACTATTACCTGTCTCCTCCTCTTTGTCTCTGGAGTCCCACTCCAAGAAGCAAGATATGAGGGACGACCAGAGTGGGAAGAGTATAAGAAGAAGACGAGCATATTCATCCCGTGGTGGCCGAAGAAATAGTGAGAGTATTATCTCGATGTGAGACTATGGAGTATCTCCGATACTCGCTTTGCTGTGCCTATCGATGTACTAAATCCAGAACCACCATGACCATAGGCATGGATCATATGAGGTGTCATGCGATCTTGCTCGATCCGAGGTCATCATTTTCTTGCTGGGCGTACTCAGGCAAGTCGTGCTTTCGGATTCTGCTCACGATATTCTATAAGTGTCGGATCCATACTCAGTGCTCTCTCAAAAAGCTTTTTTTCATCGAGATCATACACCCTATTTTCTACTCATACTTCTTGAGCCCCACCGATGATCACCTCATCTCATCGCCTGAGTATATAGGCCATCCCATCAGGATGCTCATCGTACCCTATGTACTCTGTATGATCTCAGGGGATTTTCTCGAAAACAATATGCTGCCCCTTTACAGCATAGATATTAGTATCATTTGCAAATTCACGAGCCGCGAATCCAGTAGCATTTATGATCGTTCTTCATTGGCTTACAAGCGTATCAAAATCATTTTTATCGAGTGCAGCAGATTCCAGAGAAACTCACGCTTCTTGGTTTATTTGGACTAAATAGTCGAGATATCTTTGCGTATGCATCATAGATATCTTCCACTGATATCACCACTGAGCACTTTGGTGGAGCTTCCTGACTTCATCAGAACTCAAGAATCGAAAGAGATCTAAATATTCATATCATGCGGGCCGTCATTTCGATCCTTCACGAAAAAGTTCTTTTCCTCGTATCATTTCTACCCCAGATCTAGCATCTCCGGCGATCTTCATAAATCATACAAGACTGTCAGTGTAGAGTCGTGCAAGCTCAGGAGAAACTTCAGATCAGGTAGGTGAACCCCACATACCTCATGCTACCGAAGATTTAGGTACCTCCGTACCAAATTGTTGTCCAATAATATGTACCTTCTCTCCTGTTTTTTGACGAAGAGTGTGAGCAACCGTGAGTCCTATAACTCATCATCATACAACGATTATATCTTTATTGTGAGCATTCATGCTATTTATTTTAATAAAAAAATATATTTGTCAATATATTTCAGTATAATTACATGATTTTGGGATGAATATGAGTATACTTAGACAAGTAAATATAGAATTATGAAACTTATAATCCTTTCCCCGAATCTCCATCTCGTATTTACAGAGGATCAAAAGAAGTACTTGGAATGAGAATTTGAAGTAGAACATTTTTCTACACCTACCTCACTTTATTCACTCATGAGTCTTCAGTCGGATGCGGAAAAAATAGTAGCACTAGATCCTGATTTTTGTGATTGGAAGGTGACACAGGAAAATCTCGAAAAGATGAAAAATGTGAAAGCCATATCTCTTGCTACGACATCATTTCACTATATCGATATAGAATATCTGAAAGAGAAAAATATCCCACTCACGAACCTCAGGGGTTTTTCGACCAATGCGGTCGCAGAACAGACTTTTGCTATGATTTTCGCTCTTGCTCGTAAGCTCCCCATGGTCTTACGTGAAGGGTGCATCGTGAATTTTGAACGATATCGTTGAATCGAACTGCGATGAAGAAAACTCTGAGTGATCGGACTTGGAAGGATCTGATCTCGGATTGCTGAGATCGCTTCAGGAATAGGGATGAATATATCGTACTGGTCTCGAAATTCAAGAAATGCACAATATGAGTATCAAGCATTATCAGAGCTTCTAGCAACTTCAGATGTACTCGTGTATGCTCTTGCAAAGAATGATGAAACAGAAAATCTTCTTTCAGATACTCTTCTCCAAAATCTGAATCCAAAAGCTCTTTTTGTCTCTATAGCACACATCGATCATCCAAAGTTTATTTCGCTCGTACAAGAAGGGAAGATAGCAGGATATGCCTGTGATGATAGGATCTGAGAACTCTGAGACTTTACTTGAAATATCCTTCCTTGAGCAGAGCTCGGATGGTGTACGGATGAGTGCTTTCGGAGAAATGGTGAACAGTGGATAGATTCTATTATGAATGCAAAAAAATGAAATTTTCCTAATCAAGTAAGCTAGTAAAATGTTCTTCTTTGAATATTGGAGAGAAAGCATCTCTATACTATCTATTATGCTCTGAGCATATGGGTATTATAGCTATATCATATGAACCATCAACTGAAAAAATATTCCGCATATTTTCTCTTGGTGAATATGGTGATTTACGACAGCTATAGCTTTTTTTGCTCAAATCTCAGCCGGATGATGATTTGGGAGTGCGATGCTCTGATTTAGCGCTTTCCTCTCTTTTGTAATAATGTTTCTCGCGATTCGCTATGGGAAAAATACTATAGAGAAATTAGACTGGTATTCTCTTTTTCTTGCTCTTTTTGCTATAGTCTTATGGCTTATCACGGATAATCCTTTTTATGGAGCTTTCTTCGCGATGATCGCTGACTTGCTCTGATTTATCCCGACTTTCAGGAAAACATGGAAAAATCCAACTCATGAACCGATGTGATACTATCATCTTTCGAATATTCGACATCTTCTCGCACTCTTCTCTCTTTCAGAGTATAACTGGACTACGCTGATCTTCTCTGGATCGATCATCATTACGAATTCACTTTTGATTTTTATTCATACACTTCGTAAGAAAAAATAATGACCTCTTTTTTTCCACCACATCTCCCACATCTCGGTGAATCATATTTTCGTCGGTGAAAGAAGATCCCGAAAGGATTCTATCGTATCACAGTGAAAGCAGTTGCGATGAATCCAGAATGAGAAATCCTCCTGCTGAAAGAAGAACGATACGGAGATAAAAAATCAGAATTCTATCGTGAAGATGGTGGTATGTACGATCTCCCTGGTGGTGGACTCTCATGGTGAGAGGATTTCCACTTATGACTCTTGAGAGAGGTAGTAGAAGAGATGTGAATCGATCAAGATGATTTCGAGATCGCAGACGCGCCACTCTATGTCCAAATATCTGAGCTTGATGACCGATATCATGATGATACCGAGAAAGATGATTTCTATCCTGTACTTATGATGTACTATCCAGTGAAGTTTCATCATCTTGATTTCCAAGGATCTCGAGAGTGTGAGAGCCTTATCTGGATGGGGATAGAAAAGTTCAGAGAAAAGGAGATCTGGTCACATACAGCGAGCCTTGCAAATATCTTTAAAAGAGATGATTTTCCAAAAGAATTCATAACTTCTCAGACTCATGTTTGATAAAGAGCCAGTTCTCATAATCTTGAAACCCGAAATATTCGATCCAGCAATCCGACTCGATCATGCTCAAGTATTCCTTCCAGGAGTCGAGTTTCCATCGCCTGAGGTTTTTATCCAGGATCTTTTCGAGTGAATCATATCTGAGTATGAGTGACCATTTTCATTCACCTGGACTGAAGACCAGATCCGTGCTCAGTATAATCAGCTACATCATTTTCTTTTTGAATCTTGATTTCAGAAGAATCGAGTTGATACCCCTGTCGATATCTATACTGGGAAAGTTGCTCAGTTCTATATAGCTCATGGAGACTACACATCCCCTCAGATGCTGAATCTCCGAAAAAAAGAAATCAGAAAAAGATTCCTCAGAAATCCTGACGTTGCTTTCTATAGTCTGTACCATGTTTCTGATAGTTTTGAAGATGCTAGGAGAGAGATTGCTATCTATGAGAAATGCATACAATAAGTGAGTTACGTATCCCCTTATTTTTTTCTATGAAAAAATATCTCCTCCTTATCACAGCTATCCTGACTATAGTGGTCACATCCCTTCTGAGCATCCCTGGTTCACCCTATTTGATATGAGGCATGACTCAGGCAGATATCTCGAATAAGTTCTCGACTTCTGTCACACCCTCTGGTCTGACCTTCGGGATATGGTCTCTCATCTATCTCTCGTGGATCGTCGTAGGAGTATATATCGCTTTTTTTCAGAAATGAAAAAAGAAGATCGATGATACTTCTATCATCACTTTCTCTCTCGCTATAGGCCTGACAGTTCTATGGCTCTTCCCATGGGGTAATATCTGGATCGGGACAGCACTCCTCGTGATGCTCGTGATCCTCTGACTCCTCGCTTACAGCTTCTCTCTTACTCGCGAGGCTCATGTATATGTCCGATCAAGTGTCGAGATCACTCTCGGATGGATCATCATGGCTACCGCGCTCAATATCACTGTGTGGCTCCGATATCTCGGATTTCCTATCGGGGCCCCAGGAGATCTCTACTATGCGATATTCGCACTCGGCGCTATCCTGATCATCATCTCAGAGCTCCAGTGTCGATATAAGACGTATATCATCTCATGAGTATTTCTCTGGACTCTGTCGGGAGTATGGTTTGCTCATACGCTCTTCGAGCAGAGAGTCGCGGTCACTATCTATACTGTTATCATCTGTATCTATATATGGAATTCTTTGCATGGAAAGAGTACTTCACTTAAGTCTCTGAAGTTTTGGTAATTATTTTGTAACCATTTTTTTATGAAAAACCATGTTCAGCCAGAGAAATTCATCTCTATGCCCTTCTATGCTCTTACCTGTGAACTCCTCGACTGCGTCCGAGATCATAATTATGAGCGACTTTCAAATATCTGTGATGATGACTTCGGTATCATCGATATCAATCCTACTGGTGGATCTGAGATCATCCGAGATAGAAAAGGCTGGGAAGACTGGTTTACAGGACTCTTCTCGAAATTAGATTCTATGAATGCTGAGACCTGGTCAGAGATCACGAGCTATGAGGCGATCGCATGATCTGATATGTGATACTCTGTCGTCGTGTTCGATCAGATGTTCATCGCATGAGGACAACATTTGAAATTCGCTGTCACAGCGACGATCATCTGGAAGCTCCGTGATGGAGTATGGTACGAGTCACGCTATCATAGCTCGCTCATATCTATGGGTCCAGTATAATACCCCTGATAATAAAAAAACTCGAATCGTATGATTCGAGTTTTTTACAATCGAGACACTATGCCTTATGTCACTCAGACTTGCGTACGGCGATGAAGTATATGTAGATACCGAATACTGCCTTCGCGAGAAGATCAGCTATCGTATATCCTACTTGTACCCCGACCATAGCGCTTGTCCCTTCTAGACCGAGAAGTGGAAGTACATAAACCACTGGATAGAAACACCATGTCGCTATGATAATCCATCGAGCTGTGATGATGAGATTTTTCACTCATTCTGGCTGAGACTTGATCGAATCACTGAGTCCTACGAAGAGCTGGTAGACAAGATAGACGAATGGTATCATCCCAAGAGTCCACCATATCATCTTTATAACTGGATCAGTAGCCGTCTCACCAGGATATCCGAGTATGACCATGAGCGCTGCCATCAGTCCGAACATGAATGATTTCGAGTAAGTCTCTTTTTTCGTGAGATGCATCACGAGGATGAGCTCTATGAGGAGGAGCGGTACCGTCAGAAGCCAATCTACATAGCGATATGCATGATTGAATGCCTGTCCCGTTGCTGTGACTACTCCGTTTACTACCTCATATGCTCCATCCCAGCTATTAAATATACGGATATAGTGATATGTTGCTATCGCAGTGACGAGTCCAGATATCGTCAGAGCAGTGCGATACTCTGGAGCTACTTTTGATCGTTCGAGCCAGAGGAATAGAGTAGCTGCACCCATACCCGCTATAGCAAATGAGAATGCATTGTACACCATGTCGAACTGACTGACGCTGATGAGATCCATAAGAAAAAAGAAAAGAAATAAAAAATACCTGCACTATCTTACCAAGATGTAATCCTTTATCAAAAAGAAAAATATAGATTAATTTCTTATTTATGAAATAATAGATCTTCTTGTCATAAACTCACTTTTTTCGATCCAAAACTTTTGCTATTTTTGAAAATTTCTATATCATTTTGGTCTAAAATTAACTAAAATTCTATGGATTTCAAACAAGCACAGGAAATGATGAAGCTTCAACAACAAGCTCAAAAAATACAAGAAGAACTCAGTAATACTCATATCGAAGCTGAAGTCGATGGAGTGGTCGTCACGATCGATGGTCAACTTAAGGTCGTTTCTACAGTTATAGAAGATTCATCTATCCTTAAAGATCAAAAGAAGCTCGAAAAAGCTGTCACTGAGGCTATAAATAAGGGTATGAAAAAAGCTCAAGAGATTGCGGCAGATCGTATGAAAGGTGTGATGAGTTCTATGGGACTCAATATGCCCGGAATGTAGATCAGATTTATACTTTTTATGACTAAAAAGTAACAAAAAGTCCTTCTTTTTTGTTTGTTCGTTTTGGAATCTGTTCTCAGTTTGTTTTTGAAATTGGAAAATCTCGGCTATAGCCTCAGACAGTTTCCAATTTTTTGTCAAAAACTTCACTGACAGATTCGTAAAACTCACAAAAGTAAAGAAGAAAAATTCCCCCAAATCTATACCATTAATATTAAATCCTAAGTTTTGACTGCCATCATGCCTAATCCAAAAATCCTCCTTTCCACAAATCTTTGAGATATTACGATTGAACTGTTTCCTCAGTCAGCACCAAAAGCAGTTGAGAATTTCTCTGGACTCGTGAAGCAATGATATTATGATGGGATTATCTTCCATCGGGTGATTCGTGATTTTATGATCCAATCCTGAGATCCTACTGGAACTGGGCGAGGAGGAAAATCTCTTTGGTTTCGACCATTTGAAGATGAGTGTGATGCATCACTCACTCATAAGAAGTGAATCATTTCTATGGCAAATGCTGGTCGAAATACGAATGGCTCACAATTTTTTATCGTTACTGCTGAAGATGCTTCCTTCCTCGATGGGAAACACTCGATATTTGGTCACGTGAGTGAAGGGATGGACATCGTCGATGAGATCGAGCGACTTCCCGTCGATGGACAAGATAAGCCGAAGATAGAAGCAAAAATACTCAAAGCGACTCTCTTGTAAATAAAAATCCCCTATTTCGGGGATTTTTATTTCTTCGATGCATCACGTAAAATAATGTAGAGATTCATGCCGACAATGATGAGTACAATACTGAGCCAAATATACATCCAGATAAATTCAGGGATGATTATAAAAATATCGCTGAATTTTGCTATATCTGAGCTTGGTCCACTTCGGAAATCACCGATGATATATGCGAGACTTGCAAGTCAGATAAATCAGAGAAAAAACGAACTCCAAGATACCCTTTTTGCTATAAAAATCAGAATAGTACCAAGGAGTATCTGGAGAATTGATGATATAATATCACTAAACCAAAATATCGCTGTCAGAAAGAATAGTCCACCAATCAGATATACAATATTTTTTGAAAGCTGATTATCATTTTTTAGTCCGATGTAGAGAAGTATATTCCCGAAAATTGCTGATCCTATATAGCCTCACATAAGTATAATTCAAGATATTCATCCGCTTGTTGTTGCAAGTCCACTTCCATCATGATTTATATCTATAAAAAGAACACTTCCTCCTGTTATCAGAGCAAAAAATGCATGTCAAAACTCATGAAGAAATGTAACAATCAGATTGATTGGATAGAGAATGATATTCCCATAGGGAATATATCGTAGAATACTATAAAAAATGAGAATTCATATAAGACTCAATATAGTGTTTTGTTTTGTCATAAGAGAACGATTACGTATATATAATATATTTTATTTTAAATCAGGAAAATATTTTTCTAAAAACATTTTTTCTATATACTTTCTCTATGAATTCAAGAGTAAAAAAAACATATCGACAAAGACTTAAGGAACTCTTTTATAAGGTACGCATACATCCATGGTATCAAAAAGTTATGATGCTTCCTTTTTCTGTGCGAGTTGTTTTTGCACTTTTCCTTTTCCTTTTCTGAATTGTTGGACTTTTCACACCGATTCCAGCAGGATGGGTGATGATCCTTTTATCTTGTGCTATAATTTTTGGTATCCAAATCGTGAGACGACACTCGATACGGATATTCTTTCTCCTGAGGCTTCATAAGCTGATAGAGTATATACGATTAAAAATCAAGAAATAGTTATGAAAATACTCGATCGTGGCCATTATCGTGAGTCGAAAATCTGTCCTATATGTGATAGACCATTTTCTATGCGGAAGAAGTGGAATAATAATTGGTCTGAAATAGTGTATTGTTCGGAGCGTTGCAGAAATACAAAAAAATAACTTCTCTCTATAATTTAAATCTATAAACAATATGAAATATACTACCCTTATCACTGGTGCTTCTTCTGGTATCTGATTTGAGTTTGCTCATATCGCAGCATCAAAAGGGGAAGATCTCATTTTAGTTGCACGAAGAATTTCACATCTCGAACTATTGAAGTCTGAACTCGAAAAAAAATACCGTATACAAGTTATGGTAATTGAGAAAGATCTTACCCTCTATGATAGTCCTATTGAAGTATATAATACAGTCAAGCAAGCATGATGGCATATAGATCATCTGATGAATA
This sequence comes from Candidatus Altimarinota bacterium, assembly GCA_043770315.1. GTDB lineage: Bacteria > Patescibacteriota > Gracilibacteria > BD1-5 > UBA2023 > JAGOMW01. The sequence goes on from JAYVIJ010000017.1 coordinate 16,862, forward strand.
ATGCTGGTTTTTGAGAATTTGGTCAATTTTCTGAAAATGATTGGAAAAAAGAAGGATCGATGATCGATCTCAATATCCGAAGTCTCACCTATATGACGAAACTTTTTCTTCCAGAAATGTTGGATCGAAAATATGGTCGAATCTTAAATGTTGCATCGACAGCAGCATTTCAGCCAGGTCCAGGTATGTCTGTCTATTTTGCTACGAAGTCGTATGTTCTTTCTTTCACCGAAGGTATATCGGAAGAACTCTTGGGAACATGAATTACCGTTACAGCTCTTTGTCCAGGTCCGACTGAGTCAGGATTTGCTGAAGTTTCACATATGGATTCATCGAATTTATTTCATGGGAAAAAACTCCCATCTTCTCGTGAAGTTGCAGAGTATGGTTATAGTGCTATGATTCGCGGAAAGGTCGTGGCTGTCCATGGGTGGATGAATTATATGCTTTCTCTCTCAGTGAGATTTACTCCTCGCTTGATGATCCGAAAAATTATAAAGCATATGCAGAAAAAGATATAGCATCCTATGCAAAAACAAAAAATCATCCTCGTCTGGTTTAAGCGAGATATCCGTATAAGTGATCATCGTTCATTATCTGAGGCTCTTTCTCGATGAAAGAGTCAAGATATTCCTGTGATAGCTTTTTATAGTTTCGAGCCCCGTGTGACAAGTGCTCCAGATTTTTCAGATTTTCATCGCCAGTTTATCGAAGAGTCACTGAGAGATCTTTCGCAATCCCTCAAAGGATTAAACATACCTTTTTTTATTTTTGAGAGAAATATTTCTGATGTTATGAAGTATATCTTGGAATTTTATGATGTTGAACATATATTTTCTCATGAAGAGACTTGAAATACTATCACCTATGAAAGAGATATCATGATGGGGAAATACTTGAAATCTAAAAATATCTTGTGGACAGAATACCCAACCAACGGTGTCGTAAGGAGACTTAAATCTCGTGATGACTGGTCCAAGATCTGGAATAGTAGGATGATCGTACCGATACTCCCACCTCCAGATCCACAAGGGAGCTTCTCTTGTCCGCTCATTTCTGATAGATGGCAGAAAGATATCGGCAATCCTTATATCCAAAAGTGAGGAGAACGAGAGTGACAGAAGACTCTTGCCTCATTTCTCATATCTCGTGGAAAATGATATATGTGAGGGATGAGTCGACCGATCGAATGACAGCTAGCAAGCTCGCGCATATCCCCCTATCTCGCTTATGGATGCATCTCTCTGAAGCAAGTCATCCAGATGACTTGGGTGCGTATGAGTGACTTGAAAGAGAAGTGAGATTCGAGATTTCTTCGGTCGCTTCAGGCATTCCATTCACGACTTCATTGGCAGTCACACTTTATTCAGAAGCTTGAAGATGAGCCGAGACTTGAGTATATGAACGCTATAAAACTCTATGATAGTATAAGAACAGAATATGATGTTGATATTATTTCGGCAATAGAAAATTCTCGTACAGGGATACCATTCATCGATGGGATAGTGAGACAGCTCAAAGCGACTGGTTGGATCAACTTTCGAGCACGAGCGACACTTGTATCATTTGTCTGTTGTACTTGTATGCAGCCATGGCAGGGGAGATTTGCTCACTGGCTTGCGAGACTGTTCACTGACTATGAACCAGGTATTCACTATATGCAACTCCAGATGCAGTCAGGAACTATGGGGATCAATACGATCCGAATATATAACCCTGTGAAGCAACTCTATGATAAAGATCGTGATGGACTCTTCGTCGATGCATATCTGCCAGAGCTCGCGAATCTCCCGAAACATCTCCAGGCTGAGCCATGGAAGATATCACAGATGGAATCCATAGAGTATGATTTTATCCTTGGTCGTGACTATCCGTATCCTATCATCGATGTCGAAGAAGCGAATAGATCAGCACGAGATATCCTCTACGACATGAAATCCCAGATTGATCCACGGGTGAAGGATTCAATCATCCGAAAACATGCAAGTCGCAAATCATCCCCACGCAAAAAAGTACAGAAAAAACAAAAAGAAAATCCTGATATCAATCTTTCACTTTTTGACTAGAATATTTCCATGAAAAAAGAAATCTCTCAAATACAAGAAATTCGAGGTAATGAAGATTTTTCGCAGTTAATGTACTGATCGGTACATGGGCAAGAAAAATCTAATATTGACGATGAAGTTCCCAGTTTTTCAGTGATTTCTAAAGCCCAGTGGATCCTCTATGATCAATGCAATCTTGCCTATATCGAACCTTGAGTGACTGATATTTTTTTCGTGCTTTTTATAGGGAGTCGTATCACTTCTCCTGTATGAGATATCACATTCAATATCAGGAGTAAGATTGCTGAATATGCTATCGCAAAAGGATTTCTAATTGAATGTGAGAAGCTCGGGTATCGTCCTCACTGGTTCGAGGCTCAGAGCTATAGAGAAGGTATAGAGAAATTCATAACAAAAACTGGTATTACTGATATTATTTCTATGCGTTCTAGTGAAGAATATCTCGCAAGAAAAATCGATAAATATATACTCCAATGAGTATCTATAAAAATAATTTCAAATAGACAGTTTCTTATCGATCATAGTGAATTTAGAGAAAAATTCGATAAGCCACCGATCATGGAGACGTTCTATCGCTACATGCGAAAAAGTCGAAATATCCTCATAGAATCTGATAGTAATCCTGTATGAGGAAAGTGGAACTATGATAGCGAGAATCGATCGTTCGATAAGACTCATACTCCAAACTGGAACTGGAAAGGAGTCGATCAAGACTTTATCGATGAAGCGAAGAGATATTATGGTGCTAAGGATATCGACTTCAGGCTTCCTGTGACACGCGGAGATGCTCTCTCACTCCTTCGCTACTTTCTCGAATATCACTATATTGATTTCGGACGCCTGGAAGATGCGATGTATCAGGATGATATCCGAGTTCACCATTCGATGCTCTCTACGGCGATCAATTTCTGACTTCTTACCCCTCTTGAGATCATTGAAGCTGCACTTTGATATCATGCTCCACTTTCGAGTGTAGAAGGATTTATCCGACAGATTCTTGGATGGCGAGAATACATGAGGCAATTTTATCTTTTTTACTATGATGACATTTACGCCCAAAATGTTCTTCACCACTCTGAAAATCTCCCGAAAAAGTGGTGGAGCTATGATGGAAAGAAAAATGAATGAGATATAACGACGATGAATTGTGTCGATACAGTACTCAGTAGAGTACAATCAGAGAACTATTCACATCATATCGAGCGACTTATGATCGTCGGGAACTATACACTCCTTCGGTGATATCATCCGCATGACGTGAATCGGTGGTTCTGGGAGATGTATACGGATGCATTTGAGTGGGTCGTATCTCCGAATGTCCTCGGGATGAGTCAGTATAGTGACTGAGGGAGACTTGCGACGAAGCCTTATATCTCTGGGGGAAACTATATCGAGAAGATGAGTAACTATTGTAAGTGATGTGAGTATTCAGTAAAAGAAAAAACCTGTCCTATGACCCATCTCTACTGGGATTTTGTAGATCGAAATAAACCAATCTTCGAGAAATGACGTACTCCCTATATACTCTCGACCCTCGCAAAAGTCGATATCGAGAAGATCCGACTCGCAAAAGAAAAATTCATCCGTAATACTCTCTAAATATGCGTAAACCGTGGAATCTTCCATCCTATCCTGTCTATTCACTCATCACAGAGAGCAAGGAGTGAGAGAAGAATATGAATGTCATGACATACATCACTCCCGTGAGTATGAAACCCAAGCATTATATTCTTGCTATTTACTCTGGTACACAGACTCTCGAAAATTGGAAATCCACCCATAGAGGTATGCTACAGATACTGGCTCCTGAACACTCCTCACTCATATGAGTCCTCGGTAGGAAGTCAGGGAAGTCCTATGATAAGATGCGATATCTCATGAAGAAGTGACTTCTCTTGGATGATGGGCTTCTCTCTGGTATTGCTTGATATCTCGAATTCGAGGAAGTCGAGAAGCTCGATGATGGAGGATGAGATCATGAACTCTATCTTTGTCGGATGCTCTCATCAAAGACTTATCACTGAGAGGTATTGACTACGGGTATATTGGTAGAGGAGTGAGTCATACTCTAAAAAATATTCTCTTCCATTTCACTATTTTTCTCTATAATCTAGATATGCCAAAAGTGAAACTTGAACATATCGATGCTCTTTCTCGTGGGAAGAAGTCAGGGATACGACTCGGGAGTCGAGCTGTCCCACATCATCTCTATGCCTATGAGCGTGAGGAATATGAGCGAGCACTGAAGAGATGATATCTCATCGTCGATAAGACAGATCGAGTGAATCTCGAGAATCTCTGGATGCTCGTCTGTGAATCTCGCACTTCCGAATGTCTCATCCTTCATAAGCTCGATGAACGATGAGTCGTCACATCAGATGCAGAGACGATATTCGACGGACTCCTTATTGATGCAAAGATGTATCTGAAAAATATGAATATCTAAAAATAACTTTAGATTCCTGCTTTCGCAGGAATGACAGAAGCTATCATCATGAAAATCCCTCTCTATACATTCCCGACTGATCGAGCGAGTATAGAAGCTAGGATCGATGCGATCGATCCTATTGCGTACGGCAATGATCGAAATTATCTCACAGGGCATGTCACTATGCTCTCACCCTATATATCGAGAGGATTTATCACTATCGGAGATATACGAGATCGGGTCCTTGCTCGTGGATTTCATCCTCATCAGATCGAATCATTTCTAAAAGAGCTTGCTTGGAGAGAGTACTTCCTTCGAGTATGGGAATGACTCGGGACTGATCGGATGATGGTCGATATCCGCTTCGATCAGACAGACGTCCTTACTCATGATATGCCTCGAGCATTTCTCGATAAAAATACTGGTATAGAAGCGGTCGATCTCGCTATAGAGTCGCTCTATGAGACGGGCTACATGCACAATCATCTGCGTATGTATATCGCAGGAATCGCATGCAATATGAGTGGCGCTCACTGGTGGACCCCGAGCCAGTGGATGTACTATCATCTGCTTGACGGAGATCTCGCTTCGAATGCTTGTAGCTGGCAGTGGAATGCTGGAGCATTCTCCTCGAAGAAATATATTACTATCCAGACGAATATCAATCAATATACTGGCTCGATGCAGAGAAATACATTTCTCGATCGAAGTTATGATGATATATGGCCCACGAAAGTTCCAGATCATATGCGAGAATATATACCACTTCATCTTTCGACATTACTTCCAGAAGAAGATATCCTCGATATTGATCCAAGTAAACCTCTTTGTATCTATACAGACTACTCTATCAATCCGAATTGGAAACAAGATATCGAAGCCAATCGCATCCTTGTACTTTCGCCTTCTCATTTTGAACGTTTTCCTGTATCTGAGAAAGTCATAGACTTCATGATCCATCTTGCGAAGGATAATATCCCTGGAATGCAAGTATTTGTATGAGAGATCGATGAACTCAGAGACGAGTATAGAAAAATCTCAGAAAAAGAAATATATCTCATCGATCATATTCTCTACTCGGGTATTACAGGAGTTACGAAGTCCACTTATCCTTATATGATTCCTGAGGTGAGCACTTATTGTGCTTCATTTTTTGCCTATTGGAAACAGATCGAGCGATATATGATGAGATAATTTGATTCTAGTCAGTGTTTTCATATACTTTTTTCTATGCAAAAATATACTCGTTCTCTCTTCATATTCCGTCAAGATCTCAGAACGAGTGATAATACTGCTCTTATCGAAGCGATGAAAAACTCAGAAGAAATACTTCCAGTTTTTATTCATGATAGCCGTGCGATAGAGGATTTCGGTATCGATGATCCATGTTTCGGATTTATCCGAGAAGCACTCGAGTCTATAGATACTGCATTCCAGAAAGTATGAGGAAGACTCACGGTATACCAAGGGAATCCTGAGGATATCGTGTGAGATCTGCTAGAAAAGTATAATATCGATGCTGTCTACATGAACCGATCATATTCTCCGCGGTGAAAAGATCGAGATGATCGTATACTTAATCTCTGTGATACGAAATGAGTGGATTTTCATGCATTTCAGGATTTTCTCTTGGTTGAACCACATGAATGCGAACAAAGAAAGGTGTTTACTCCCTTTTCGATGCTCTGGAAGAAGTTCCTCATAGCACATCCTGAGAGGATACAAATTCATGAATTTGATGGAACTCAGTCCAAGTGGTTTGTGCCTGAGGATCGTCGAGAAATCGGTGAAGTTATCACGGTTCCTCATCATAAATACTGGACACTCACACTCGGACAAGAGAGAATGGGAAGGGATTTTTCTCATTATGATGATCTCCGCAATCTTCCTGCAGTCGATGGATCGACCCGACTCTCTCCCTATATACGATTTGGGATATTTTCTGTACGTGAGATTTACGCAAAAGTGTCGTCGAATCCGACACTCCTTTCGGAGATCATATGGCGAGAGTTTTGGTATCAGATTGCTTACTACTTTCCATTCACCTACTCACTCGAATTTCAGGAGCGACGTCGGACGATCGAATGGAAAAAAGATGAAGCAAGTTATGAGTGGGAGATGTTCCAAAAATGAAAAACAGGATATCCACTCGTGGATGCGGCCATTCGCCAACTTATAGAAACAAACTGGATGCACAATCGTCTCCGTATGGTCGTCGCTTCTTTCCTCACGAAAAATCTCGGGATCGACTGGCGAATGGGGGAAAAATGGTTCAAAAAATACCTCATCGATTATGATGAAGCGGTGAATTTCGGGAATTGGCAGTGGAGTGCGAGTGTCGGAGCAGATCCGAAACCAGTCAGGATATTTAATCCACTTCTTCAGTCAGAAAAATTTGATACAGAGTGCAAGTTTATTAAAAAATACCTTCCAGAGCTAGAAGGTATTGATCCAAAACGAATTCATACTCTTGATTTGAAATGAGTATATGTATGACCTATTATTGGACAAAAAGAGAGCGCAGCAGATGCAAGGGAGAGATATAGAGGATAGCTCCTCTTCTTATTAATGAACTCCACGAATGCAACGATTATATTTTGATAGAGTATAATCTTTTACAGGAAAGCATTTCTTTATTCATACAGTATTTCTGTCATTCGTATTTCCATTTTCATCTGTATATGCATTTGCAGAAAGACTTGCCCCTAAAATCATACATCCGAGAATAATAGCATAGAATTTTTTCATAGAAAAATATGAGGATATAAAAATATATTTTATTTTCATTAAAATAATTGTCAACTATTTTTTCTTTTTTGCTTTTGGTAGTGAAGTAAGCGATAGAGTGAGTTTCACAACTTCGATGAGTTTTTCACGTTTACCTTCGAGCCATTCTGGATTCGCAGGAGCAGTATTCTTACTTCCTGGATAAGCCTTGGTTTCAGTATCCTCGAAATACTCTATTGTCTCAGGAAATGTCTTCAAGAAAAGAGTATTATCACATGCGAGAGCGAACATTTTTTCACTCGAATATATTCCATATTCGCCGAACATCGATTTTGCTCTGAGCTCTGGGATTCATTCGAGGCATTCGAGGAAGTAGGAGAGCGAGTCTTTAGAAGTGGACATACTAGAAAAAATTAGTTATCCAATTAAGTAGTATTGAATCTTTACTAATTTGAAATACTCAAGTAAGAATTGCAATCATTATTGATATAATTGCAATGATTTTTGCTTCATTTCAAGTTTTCATTGCTGCTTCCAATTCAAGAAAATCAATATAACTAAGAAATGCTTCATGACTTAGTAAAAACTTAGTTAGTTGTTCTTTTTTTCACTTACCACAAATAATGTTGATTGATGTGGTGGAATGATAGAAGTTTGTCACATATATCAACCTTTTTCGACTGTAGGAACCATTTTTGATTCTCAGTTTGAGAGAGTTCTTGAAATTTGTAATCTAATTATTTTTTTCTTCCCATTCGTTAGGATTAACTGATTCAATTAATTCTTCCACCGTAAATCAATCATTTATTTGACTTCAAAAATTAAGAATTCTTGTATAAATATTAGATTTATTCATGTTACTATGAAAGTTATTTTTCGATTATATGTATTGCTCTCCGGATCGCTATGAATCCATATGCCCAGAGGAAGGGGAGTCAGAGGGGCATGATGCCGAAGAGACTCCGCCTCTGAAATATTTCTACACTAGTCGATAGAATATCATTTGAAATCACAGGAATAAATCTTACCGAATATTTCTAAATTATACAATCTTGCAAGGGATGATAGCATCTTCATCAAACTGGTATACAGCACAGAGTCTGTGGTATCCATCGGCGATGACGACTTTTCCATTTGATTTATCTCGAACGAGAAGGAGCGGATCGAGAGCAATCCCTTCTTTGATTTTTTCCTTATCTTTTTTTATATGAGAATTACTGATACCAAGAAGAGAGAGTCCAGAAGCACGGAATATATCTTTTGCTTTGTATTCAGTCTTTGGTGCGGCACGGAGATTTTTCACCATTTCATTGACCGTATTCTCATCGTAGACGAGTGAGAGGTACGACCAAGCCGCAGGGTAATCATGATCTTCAGGAAGATCTTGCCAGAGAATTTTTGACTCTTTTTTCATAGGATGAAATGGTTAAAGGATATCCTTATGATAATCAAATCTCTGGATTTTCAAGCATTTCCTCTTCTCATACGAAGCCATCATGTTGTAGTGCGATCAAGTGACGATATTTTTCACTTGACTTCAGGAGTTCAGTGTGTGAACCATGTGCTACTACTTCACCGTCATCGAGCATATAGATACGATCGACATGCTGGATCGTCGAGAGTCGATGAGCGATAATGATCGAAGTACGACCTTCCATGAGTTTTTCGAGAGAGTCTTGTATGAGTCTCTCTGTCTCTGTATCGAGGGCACTCGTGGCTTCATCAAGGATCAAGATATCAGGATCTGCGAGTATCGCTCGAGCTATTGCGATACGCTGCTTCTCTCCACCAGAGAGTTTAAGTCCACGTTCTCCGACTTCCGTATTCCAAGTGTCGGGAAGCGACTCGATAAAGTCCAAGATATTCGCTTCTTTACAAGCTTTTTTGAGATCTTTTTCTGTGATTCCATCACGTACATATTCGAGATTATGACGTATGGATTCATTGAATAACGTTGTATCTTGGAATACAGATGCAAATCTCTGTCTATAACTTTCGAGACTGAAACTATCGATTTTCTTTCCATCGACTTTGATACTCCCATATGTATAATCATAAAACCTCATAAGGAGTTGGACAATCGTCGATTTCCCGCTCCCTGTATGACCGATAAGTGCGATTTTTTCTCATTTTTTCACTTCAATATGTACTCATTTGAGGACTTCACGATTCGTACTTGGATAGGTGAATCTTACATTCTCAAATATGAGAGATTTTTTGATCCCTTTGAATAATTCTACTCCATGATCTGACTCAGGAATTGTATCAAAAAGCACCTGCATTTTTTCATACTTGGCTATAAGTATGAATATTTCTTGGAGCTTCTGGAAGATAGTAAAGATAGGTCCATATATTCTATCAGTGAAGCTTATAAAAAAGAAGAGTGTTCAAAATGAAATTTCTCACCTCAGCATGAAATATATACCACCAGTCAGTGTTACTGCTTGTCAGAGTGTTGTGATAAAACCACCAATACCATAAAATACAAGCCAGGTTTTACGGATTTTATGCTGGAAGTCTCGAGCAAACTTAAGTTTTGTATCAATAATTTCAGTCTCATGTTTTTCCCGAGAAAATATACGTACAATTTTGAGATTAGTGAAGGCATCGACTATGCGATTATGAAGAGCATCCCAGTACTTATTCGCTTCTCGCTGGTTCCCATGGGCAGTATTGCCTATATACCAAATTCATAATATCGAAAACGGTAAGAGTATAAGAGATATAAGTGTCATCCTAACATCTATAAATAAACCTCAAACTATAAGTATGAGAGATATCAATAATTGTGGCACAATATGGATCATCCCACTATCTCAAAATTCCCAGACCGCTTCACTCGCTCGATCAATAATTTTCTGTTTTTCTCCGTGTTGAGTACTTATATGATAGTCTATGGGGAGTCTCATCATCATGCGAATAGATTTGAGCATAAAGTTTCACCAATCAAATTGTGTACAACGCAAAACAAACATCCCATATATATAGCGACTCCAAATAGTTCAAAAAATAACTCATACCCATATGAGTATAATCCATATAAAATCTAAGTTTATAGAATTACTTCTGAGATTAGCCTCAAGTCAGTCTAGAAGGATTTTATAGAAATATGGACTTGATGCCATGAATATAACATAAATCATCATCAGTACCGATAACTTTAGCCAGTACTTCCTTACAGTAACAAGATTTTCTGCTATATGTTTGAGAGTTTTGAATTTTTTCATATTTTTTCGATTGTTTCTGAGAGTTGTCTTAAGTTTTTTTGTTCGAGGAGAGTATCACCATTTTTTTCGTAATCTTTTGCATTCCAGTACTGGTGATTATCTGCTGCATGAGGAAGAGGTATAATGATCTTCCTTACGCCAAATACTTCAATCTCAGCGAGAGTCGTTGCACTCCCTCTTGTGATAGCGATATCGGTATCCTGAAGGAGATATGCGATATCATCTTGGGAGATCCAAGAAAGTGCTTGAGTATGTTCTATGCTGTCAAAATCATGTTTCATTGATTCATTGAGTTTTCCCAGGGCGATAATCCACTCATAGAGATCGCTTCATCCAAAATCACTGATAATTTCCTCAAAAATGACTCTTGCTCACTGACTTCCGCATATTACGAGAATATGTTTTTTTTGTGTTTTCCAGGATATCTCTTTTGGGGATAGTACTTCTTTTCGAGAAAATACCCTATGGAGTATCTGTCCTATAAATTTACATTTTTCAGCATGAAAATATTTTTTGGCAGATTCAAAACCGAGAAATATATGCGTTGCAAATTTCCCAAGGATTCTATTCGATCTTCCGGGGATAGTATCAGACTCATGGATATACAGTGGAATTCCGAGAGTCCATGCAGCAATACCAATAGCGACTGATCCTGGTCATCATTTCGAGAAGACGCAACTCTTTTCTTTATATTTTTTGAGAATTTTTCTTGCTTGGACAATCCCCTTTAGAAGAACAATGGGGTAGAGAAGTACTTCAGGAGACGTCGTAGTTCTGAGCTTGAGAGTAGGTATTGATTCAAAAAGAACAGTATGTTGACTTGCTTCAAGCTCCTCGTGAGAATCCTTCCCTCATATCCAGAGGAGTTCTTTATCTTTGAGCTCTGCTGTGAGTGAAAGGATAGGCTGGATATGTCCACCTGTTCCTCATCCGACGAGGATGATTTGAGAGTATTTTGATAATGTTTCGTTGAGTTTTTGGTGCATGTATTATTGTAGGTATTTTTGAGCTTTCAGAATAGCAGCGACACTTCATCCATGAGTGATTTCCGAATTCATTACCATTTCTAAGACTACATTATAAGGGAGTCGTATCTCTTCAATCTCTTCCCAAATGTCTTCATATTTCTGAGTCTTTGTGAGTTTACGTGCGAGAAAAAGATATTCAGTTTCTATGATTATAGTAGTAAGTGGATGGATATGCCCCAGAGAAATCCACTCATCTGCTATATATCCAAGTTCTTCTTCAATTTCACGTTTAGCTCATTCCAGGGGAGATTCTCACTCATCGATTGCTCCACCAGGGAGATTAATATCATATCGTTCAAGAGCATATTTATATTCACGATTGATGAGGATATTATTTTCATTATCGATTATTAATACACATACCCCATTTTTCATAGTAACGATACCGAATATTCCCGTCTTTCATCATTTCTCTACACTATCTTCTCTAAGGGAGATCCAGAGATTTTCGTAGATTTTTCTGGTAGATATAATCTTAAAAGGATTGGTCATGATATATTTTTACAGTATAATTCCTGCCTGCGCAGGAATTATAGAAAATTATTCTCCGAGTTCCTCATCTCCAATAATCTTTTCGAGCATTTCTATGATGAAATCCCATATTTCTGTATTTGGCTTCATCGAGAGTATCTCATCTGGATCAAACCATCGAAAGTCATGAATTTCTTCGATCTGAGTTTTTTTTATAACATCGGAAGTTTCCATAAGAAACACGTATTCCGTACGAGATTTATCCTTTCATTCACTATTTTTGTATTTCAGATCATAGATGGCGATCGGGAGAGGATGATGGGTGAGTTTTTTCCCTTGGTGATGAAGTACTTCTTCAGAGTCGATCTCGAAAAACTGAGCATTGATACTGAACTCTTCATGAATCTCGCGTATCATAGCGTTATGAAGGGTTTCTTCTCGTTCTACATGACCTCCAGGAAGTACCCAAGGAGTATTGGGCTTATGTTGCGCAAGGAGGATCTGTCCCTCAGGATTAAATAAAAAAGCACGGACAACTTGTTTCATAGGAAGTAGGTAAGAGTATACATCAAAAATCTATCTCATGATACTCAGATTTTGAACTGTGTAAAATCTGAGAACGAGAATTAGCAGGATATTTCTAGAGATACTCTTTTTCTTTCATCTTTTCCGATGATTCTCAGAGTACTTTCTCAGAATTTCAATTTTTGTCATAATATTTGTATTGAAGGTCGTATAAGAAAGTCAGTAATAATGATTTTTCATCATACTTTCAGATGACGTTCTATGTTTTCGAGGAATCACTTCCAATCAGGAAGGTGTTCTAGTAAGAAAGTGATAAATATATAATCAGCTGATACTATGTCTGATGGAGATAACCTTCAAAGATACTCTACTCACTTGAGGTGTCTTCGAGATTCTGCTGTATCGATCACTCTCTGTCGTTCATCGAGGCTTCCAAGCATTCGAGATGTTTCATCATTTTTAGTTCCATCCCATCATTTTCCTATGACGATACGTAGTTCATATATGAGTTTTTGAGTTCTTTCTATAGCTTTCTTATATTCACCTTCTCTTTCATAAATAGGATCAACTGCTATGAGTCTTTCCGGATAAGAATAAACTGAAAGTACCTCAAGAAAATCAGAGATTCAAGCTCCTATATCGATAATGACTTTTCCTTTAAATCCATCATAGATACCATCTTCTGTTTTTCGAAATCCTTGTAATACTAAAGCATCAGGCGTCGATATACTCCCAAGTGCTGGTATTTCATGGGGTATTTTTTTTCCGAGCATAAGACTTTTTTGAGAAATAATTACAATATTTGGTATCTTCCCATTTCATCCAGAGTGATATGTCCTGCTATTTCGAGCATAGCAATATTGGTGAGGAGTTCCGTCATTTCTAATCAAGTTTTTGTTAATAGTATATCAATACTTGTATTGCTTCATTCTATAGCTTCATAGATGGATTTCTCCGTATCATTCGAAAAAATCGGAGGACTTTTCACGATCGGAGTCATACCATTTCCGAGACTTGTGAGATCAAAGTACTCTTCAAGTATATCTCCCGCACAGCGTACGATCTTTGCTTGTCACGTAGAGATAAGCATATTGGTGCCCTCACTCGTCGTACGATCGATATCTCCTGGTACTGCGAAAACATCTCTTCCGTGTTCGAGAGCGAGCTGGGCCGTGATAAGCGTACCACTAGAAAGCCCTGCTTCAGGGATGATAATCCCTCGAGAAAGGGCAGCGACGATCTCATTCCTCATCGGGAAATTATAGAGCTCTGGTCCTGTGCCAAGAGGGAAGTGAGATATGAGTGCTCCTCAAGACTCGATGATAGATTCAAAGATTTTTTTATTCCCTGCAGGGTAACATCGATCTATCCCAGTACCGAATACGGCGACCGTATAGCCGCTATCTGCAAGGGTAATTTCATGTGCCATAGTATCGACTCAAGTAGCCCCACCACTGATAATTCACACATTTGCCCCTATTATATCGGGAAGAATTTTTTTGAGAATTCTTTCGGCATAAGGAGTGTGTTTTCTTGATCCGACGACACCAATAAGAGGAATATCAGACCGAAGAGTACCTCGTACATAAAGAAATGCAGGAGCATGTCAGATTGCCTTTAGGCTTTCGGGATATTCAGGATCAGTAATGGCGATAATATCTATATTTTTTTCTTCGACATATTTCTGGATCTTCTCAGGATCAACTTTTTTGTATTTTTCTTGGATTCTTGCTTTGCGATCATCAGATATATCAAGCGAGATTGTATTATCTTGCATCTTTTTCCAGAGTATTTCTGGAGAAATATTCCCCGTAAGAAGAATTTTCTTGAGCTCCAAATGAGTATATCCAGCTTGGAGCAGAAATGCAATATGAAGATTTCTACTATCGAGCATAACGATACTTAAAAAAATAATTAAGAAGATCTACTGGATTATCAGTCGATACAGCAGCGATATATCCAATATTATTCTTTGAGAGATAAGATGATATTTCTCATTGAGCCTTGTTAAGCTCTTTTTTATAAGCAATCTTCTGAATCAGAGAAGATTCACAAAGTGTATTCTCATATATATCAGGATTTGACTCGAAAGGATGGAGAAGATGGATGCATATAACGTCATTATGTTTTTTGAGTAATGTGAGTCACTCATATTGTGTATAGGTAAGATTAGAAGTAATAATAATTATTACTTCTTTTTCTATCCGTTTTTTTTGAAGAAGTGCAGATACTCAATCAATACTCATACTAGTATACATATGTTCATTATAAATATGCTGAAAATGACTACTGGTATATCTACATGCATGATCGATTTTTCCATAAAATTTCGCTTTTTCATCCCCATATTCAAGACAAAAATCCCAACTTGCATCATATACGCCAATCAATCGAATCGCAATATTTAATGTGTCTTCGCGAGACTTTATAAAAAGAGACTCGCTTTTTGCTGATTGTTTCCATGCGATATCTCGAGCGTCATCATATGGTGTCGCTGGACGAAGCGTATCATATTCACTTCATCTACTTCTCATTTTCTTTTGAGATCCGATTCATAGATGTCTTTGATTTTGCTTCGATCGAAAGTGTATGATTTGTGTCATAATCTATGGAAGCTGATAAAATCCTCATCGAGAGTAGACGGTAGCGAGATCTGGAGAGAGTATAGCGGGGAAGAGAACATCACATTCTCGTACCATCGCTCAAAATGTAATCTTATTCGCACAAGGACACTGATCACACACGGGGGTTGCTATTATGACTCATTGAGATTTTGCTTTTTCTAGAATACAGACATTATTTTCTAATCTTCCGAGAATCCCAGTAATGAGAGGACATCAATTTCCACTTGGATTTCCTGCTATAGTCGGACAGAGATCTATTGTATCAGGGATGCTATCTCCATCTGTATCCTTAGAATCTATCTTTACCGTCATGCTCGACTCTGCTCTTTGTCCATTGGCATCCGTGACATATACGGTGACCGTATATGTTCCTGGAGTACTAAATGTATGTGAAGGAGAAGTTCCTCCTACGCTCGTCGGTGTTCCATCTCCGAAGTTCCAACTATATGAGAGCGGTCATGTACCGAGTGCATAACTCGAGAAGTCTATACTTCCTCCTGCAGGAATTCCAAGAGTATTGGCTCCTATACTCACTGATGGAGGAAATGCTCCTCCTATCCCTATACCACCCCTTCCTCCTGTTCCTCCCACACCTCCACCACCACTTCCATTTCCATTTCCTCCGACAGGAGGATTTCCCGTAAGTCCACCACCATCTCAGATAGAGATGGTCGTAGAGGGACGACTGAGTACTTCACCTGTTGTTCTATCTTTAATAACAAGATCTACATTCCAGTTTCCGACTCCAAGACTTCCTGAAGGAAGAGTCCCTCCATTTCCTGTTACTACCTTTCCCGTCACACCATCTACAGCTGTCCATGAATACGTATAATCTCAGGGTTCAGATACACGAGGAGTAAGAGTAAAGGATTGATCTTTCGTAAAGGTACTTCCAGGAAGAGGGTTTCCATCTGATCCTATTACTTGTATGGTACTTCCTATACTAATATCTTCTTTTCCACTATTTCCTCCGGTATTCCCTCATCAGATGGTTATAGGTAATCCAGGGTTTGTGCTGATTCATGGCTCGATTCATTTTGTATAATTATTTGTATTGATTACAGGACATCATTTATTATTTGCTGATCCAGCAATATTCGGACACAGATCATTTTTATCAGTGATACCGTCTCCATCATTATCTTTATCTCCCGTCACTTCGATGATAACTTTTGTCTGTACCGTTTGTCCATCTTTATCTATAAGAGTTACACTGACAGTATAGACTCAGGGATTAGTATATGAGTGACTTTTATTCTCAGAGTCACCACCATTATCTGAGTTCACGATAGACGACTGTCTCGTGCCATCTCCAAAATCCCACATATACGTGAGCGGTCATGATCCAAGTGCAAAACTCGAGAAATCAATCTCTCAACCTACACCGATAGTAAGTTTGCTTGTAGTGAGCGTGATCGATGGATATATCTTCCCATCGATAGAACTCGTATTTTTATCTCCACCATTTCCTATTGGATCGGGTGTTCCACTTGATACAGGTTTGCCATCAGTGATGAGAATAGTAGTCGTCGGTGAGCTTACTCATTTATTTGTTGCTCGATCTATGATATCAAGTTCTACACTCCAGTCTCATGCTCAGAGAGCGCTTGATAAGAGGTTTGGATCTGTTCCAGTCACGACACGATTGGTTGCTTTATCTGTAGCAGTCCACTCATATCTATAATTCCCCTTATCTCAATTTATAAGAGGCATGAGGCTAAATTTTTCATCCAGAGTAAATGTACTTTGATTGATACGATTCCCGCTTTCTCCTACTATTATGATCGAACTTGCAAGAGTATTTTCTATACCGGCTTTCGCACACTGATTGTAGTCGAACATTTTCGCTGCCATGATCACGAACTCTCATCGTGTGATAGACTCATCAGGACCAAGAGTGTTGTCTGAGCTCAGTGTAAGTATTCAGGCATTTATACCTTTTACAGCATATCCGTACCAATAGTCAGAAACGTCAGTAATAGTGATAGTCTTATTGAGTGTTTTGTTGAGATCTTCGCTCCAGAGGTTTGCTTGACGGAGTAGCATCGCTGCTGCTTCTATTCGCGATGTTTTATTATTCTCACAAAATGGAGCACTTTGGAATTTTGCACCATCCTGGCATGATACATTTCCTGTGGTGTCGAGAGTATATCATTGGACGATCTTCTTATCAGCTGCATAGGCAATACAGTAATACGCAGGATGTGTCTTCGAAAGATCCACAAAAGGAGATATAGTATAGAAGGCGATATCTTCAGGAGTCGGAGTGATACACCTTTTACATGATACACTTACAGAGAGTCCGACGAAATCACCACGAGCGATAGTGTCGTTTGGTCGAAAAAGATGAGTCCCATCATCGTAGAGGATATAGTTTTTGTAGAGAGTCTCGATAGAACTATAATATGGACTCGTCGGAGAAATATCTGTGTAGGGGAGAGCTCCTGCAGAGACGTTTGAAACTCCCAAAAGAGAGAAAAAAAGAGAGATGAAAAGGAGTATCTTCCGCATGTCCCTGATTATAGGAAGATAGAGCGACTTTTCAAGAAAAAATCGCTCTAAATGAAGTTATAACTTTACAAATATATATTTAATTTTTTTCTACATTTCACTTGGCATATGTATGCCGAGAAGATCGAGGGATTTTTCGAGAGTTTTTACTGTTTTTTCTACGAGTGCCAGTCGAAATGCCTTCAGATTCTGATCGTTTTCTTCGAGGATCTTGGGTGTATGGACATAGAAGCTATTGAATTCTCAGGCAAGATCATATGCATAGAGCGCGAGATGATGTGGTTTATACGTGCGAGCCGTCATGTCGAGTGCTTCTTCGAAACGAGAGAGTACTTGTATGAGTGTTTTATCGTATGATGAAAGAGTGAGATCTTCGTCGTCACGATCCTGATCTTCCGATCCTGTATCGCTGATCTTTCGTGCACGTACATAGGCATACTGGATATACGGTCATGAGTGACCCTCGAAATTCAGCGCCTTATCCCAATCAAATACCACATCCTTCTCACGGTCTTGTGTGAGGTATGAGTACTTGATCGCACCGACAGTGATTGCTTGGATATCTGATTTCGAGAGACTCTTTTCTCCGACTCTTCATTTCTCTTCGAGGAGGACTTTCGTACGCTCGAATCATTCTTCGATAAGTGCTTCGAGGAATATCACCGTCCCATGACGAGTCGACATCGCACCTTCCTTGAGCTTAATGAAACCATTATACGCATGAAAAAGTTCGACTCACTCCATGAGCTCTGGCCAAGCTACTTTCGCTATGGCGAATGCCTGACGGAGGTGAAGTTGCTGGCGGACATCGACCGAGTAGATGATCTTCGAGGGATTCCATCCATTCGTGAGACGATACTTGATCGCAGCGAGATCACTCGTGAGGTAGAGTCCGGTACCATCCTTTTTCTGGAGGATACAAGAGGGAAGTTTCGACTCTTCAGGAAATACGACTCCGACACTCTTGTCTTCACCATTGGTCGCGATCGAGTTATCCGTCGCTATCCCTTTCTCGATGAGTTCTTTCACGATCTCCTTCATATTGCATTCGAGATCTGGATAGTCTTCGTCATTCGGACGAGGAAGTCCGAGTCCTTCGTAGAAGCTCTCACCGATGTTATACGTCGCATGGACATTGAGGAGTCCGAGTTTCGTTTCTATTTCTGTAATCGATAGAGAAGTAAATCTTTTCCAAAGTTCGACATTTTCTTCGTGATGTTTGAGTTCTTCAGGATTCGATAAATCGATACCGACTCAAGAGAGGTATTGGAATTCTGTTCGGGCTCAAATATCATTTTCTAAAGCCAACCTATTTATTTCAGCTTCACTAGTTTCAAAATACTCAGTATGTATATCCCTTATAATTCATGTTATATCATGAAATCATTGATATAAATCTACTAAATAATCAGTCCCTTCATTTTTAAGGCAACTTTCTTTTAGATTCCAGTCATTTATATCACAATCATGACGTTTCTTATTTCAATAAATATCAAATGTGATAATGTAGTTTGATACGTTCCATTGATATATCAACTTCCCAAAAATCCCTCCCCAATCACCAAAATGAGAATCTCCGATCACTCGATACCCGAGATGACGATACACATTACAGATGACTTGTCCGATCGATGGAGTACAGATATGTCCGATATGAAGGGGTTTTCCTGCATTTGCCCCGATATAGTCGACGATGATACTCGTATCTTGCGTCTCGCGTACTTGTGGCTCTTCCAGAGTTGCGAAGAGTCCGATCCAGACGCTATCTGCAAGGAAGAAGTTCACATATCCACCTGTCGCACTCGTACCTCGAAATATCTCATTGTATTTTGCGAGTTCTATACTTATAGACTCTGCGATGACAGGTGGTGCGATCTTCGCATCTTTGGCAATAGGGAAGACATTGATACAATATTCTCCGAGTTCAGGTTTCGGGGCAGGGGTGATCTCAGGAGTGAATTCACTATTATAGAGTGAACGTATGACTTCTTGGATGAGGGTTTGTATGTGTTGCATGTGAGATATTATAGTCAGATTTAGAGAAAAATCGATATTAAATACGATAAACTATGAATAATAATAGAAAAATTATTGACAAAATTACTATTAATTTTATATTATATATTATTAATCATCATATTTATGAATGTAGCTATTGTTCTTGATGTAAATGAATCTCCAAATACTCGACAAAATCAAATTTGAGATCGAAGAGTTTCTGATTGAAGAAATACATATGCTAACCTTGCGAAAGGTATATACGAAGTGGTACAAATTGATTGAGATAGGGTAGGATTGAAAAGGATTGAATCTCGTCCTATAATGGGTAATGGAGTGATAACGTATTTATCAAGTGATAGATTCAATGTGCTTCCAAAAGAATGAGAAAAGCCCAAAGGTGTTCTCAGAAGTATGAGAGATAGATTTTTAGCGAGATTATGATAACATAGTTTTATATGAGGATGTCATCTTATGATATCCTCATTATTTTTATTTTAAGCATCGAACATGATGGAATTTTTAGGAAGATTATGGCAGTTTTCCCTATTTGTGAATTTCCAACAAGTCTTATCCAGATGAGATTCTTTCATATGTTCTGGGAATTGACTCGTAGCATCTTTCCATCCATGTTGTGCAAGAGTCTTCCCATAACTTTCACCAGTGATAGCGATGACTGTCTGTCATGTTTTTCTTGCGAGTCACTCAGTATAGGTCGCTATCTGACTTCAGATTCATTTTTCTCGACTCACGACAGAACCAAGCTCGAGAACATGAGGAGCAGATACTGGTCGCAATAGTCGAAAGCATCAGAGTGTCTTGTCGCCTAGAGTCACGAGATTGAATTCATGGATATTCTCTATGATCTCTTCTATAGTGAGATCTTTGAGTTCTCAGGGTTTTGTCGAAGCCCTGAGAGACTGTATCTCTGGATAAAAGAAATCGATATATCGAGCACATCCGTGCTCTATGTGTGGAGTATACGTCCCATAAGATGAAAAAAGATAAAAAATAAAAAACAACTCCCATGCGAGAGCTGTTTTCGAGATTCATAATGCTTATCGCTTATAACGCCCGAAAAGAACCCTCGATGAGAGTATTTCGGCGACGACGTGATGCAGTATTCTGTACGAACATACTTATGAATATAATGATATTTACTCTATTTGCAAGAAATGTATCGAAAATTTATTTTTTATTTCGGATATTTTATAAGAAGTTTTTTCGTAGGGGATTGTGCCGATCTCTGGACATATATTCCGGATGAGTCATACACCCAACCTCGTTGAAGATACTTACTTTCGAGTAGGGGATTGTTTGTCACAGAAATCAATATGCTATCCACATCTCTTGCGAATTCTTCAGCATACTGGAGAAGTCTTTTGCTTATGCCATTTCATTGATATTTCGGAGTTATGAGAAACGATCCGAGTTCGAGAGTATGAGGATATGCGGTCGGAAATATCCGGATACATCATTCGATAACTTGATCGACTCGTGCGATCACAAATTGTTGTATATTTTCTATTACCTCTTCTGGAGGAAGAGGGCGTATATATCCAGCTTCTTCTTGTTCTGATCGTATTTCTCGTATTCGCGAGCTATCCCAAAGTCTTGCACGTTCTATATCTACTCTATATGATTCTTGGTATCAATCGGGAGGTTGTTCGGGTTCGGACATATTCCTAAAAAAATCACGGATAAATATTTTCAGGAATATAGAGAGAAGCTCAGAAAATGCAAAATTTTTTTGATGAATTTTTATGAGTCTTATTAAGAGCCATTCCCCCTTCAATTTATCATATACAAATTTTAGATGTTATTAGAGTGAAGAAAGTATCTTTTGGGCTATTTCTTCAGTCGACAGGAGAGAAGTATCAAAAATCATACTCTCTTTCGGAAAGTAGAATGGTTTTTTCATATTTTCTCGGAAAGTCTCCTCATCTGTCACGCTGATACGAGTGCTTCATTCGGCTTTTGCTTGTCTGACGCGGTCTCTAAATCGAGCTATTCGTATATCTTCAGGACAGCGAAGTTCTATCGTGAGTATTTCATATCCATGTTCTAAAGCACGTTCATGTAATTGGGTGTATTGTAATTCATTACGATAAAAACTATCAGTGATACAAGGGATATTTTTTTCGAAGAGGATTCGCATAAATCCATCGAGAATATCTCTTACTGTATCGATATCTCTATCTCTATGATATCCAGTGAGGTTCCATTTGATATTATCATAGCCGATATGATAATATCCCGTGAGATATTTTTGGAGTTCTTTTCTGAGAGTTGATTTCCCACTACAAGAATGTCAGGTAATTACTATAAGAAGCTTATTTTTCATAAGTATGAAAAGTTATACTTTTTCTACTCTCCATCTTCCACCTGCTTCGTCGATCATCTTCCATCATTTACTTACGAGGAGATCTCTTATGCGATCAGCTTCTTTCCAGTCCTTTGCGAGTTTTGCATCGAGACGATCGAGTGCGAGCTTTGTGATTTCTTCTGGTATGATTTCAGTGTTTTCGAGAAGTGAAAAATCGAATATTGCCACTACCTCATTCCAACTTCGAAGGAGATCGATGAGTGATCGTGCTTCTTCGAGTGAGAAGAGCTCGTCATCGATCCCACTATTTACATAACTTTGGAATTCGAATATGATCGTCATAGCATCGAGCGTATTAAAGTCATCTTCGATTTTTTCGATAAAATCTTGCATGAATGCTTGCTGATTCTCTCGAAATTCACGAGAAATGTCATGAAATTTCATTTTTCCATGAGCATTTCGTTCGTCATTTCCTTTTGGAAGATTTTCGATATATCGTCCAAGACGTTTCATCATCTCATCGAGTCAACATATCGTATTTATAGCAGCATTCAGTCTATCGAAAGTAAAGTTAAAATTCTCTCGGTATTGGTTCTGAAGTCCCATAATCCGAAATCCACGATAATTTAATTGAGCAGAGGCATCGCTGTTTTTCTCGATGATCTCTCGGAGTGTATAGAAATTATTGGCACTTTTTGCCATTTTTTTATTATCGACGAGGAGGTGTCCTCCGTGAAGCCAGTATTTTGCGAATTGCTTCCCTGTAAATGCTTCTGTCTGTGCTATCTCATTCTGATGATGGGGGAAGACAAGATCGATACCGCCCATGTGGATATCTATCTGATCCCCGAAGAAATGTCGAGCACATGCACTACATTCGATATGCCATCCTGGTCGTCATTCAATATTTCTCTTCTCATTATCGATGGTTACTGAGATGGTCCACTTATTTTCTCCATCAGATTCTCTATCATAGGCTTTCCAGAGAGCGAAATCCGCCACTTGCTCCTTTTCATATTCATCATTTTTGACTCGGACGCTTGATATCATGCCTTTAAGATCCAGATGTGCGAATTCTCCATATTTTTTAAACTTGCTGACACTATAATATATGCTTCCATCTTCCGCAAGGTAGGCATATCATTTTTTTATAAGTCCATCGATAATCTCTCCCATATCTTCAATGACTTCAGTAATCGGCATGATATTATCTGCAGGGATGATTCAGAGTTTTCCACAATCCTCGAGAAATGCCTTTGTATAAAAATCTGTTAGTTCCTTTATTGTCTTCCCTTGATTCTTGCTATCACGGATGATTTTATCTTCTACATCAGTGATATTCATCGTCGTTTTTACCTTGTATCCGAGAAATCGCATACTTCGCACGACGAAATCATCCATGAGATAATTTCTCAGATTCCCTATATGTGCATAATTATATGGAGTTGGTCAGCAATAGTACACTTTTACTTCATCTTGTTTGAGTGGCTTGAAAGGTTCGAGTTCGCGAGTGAGAGTATTATAAAGATGGAGACTCATAGGAAATTCATTTTTTAGAAAGATAAAAACTCATGCTTGAAATTGCTATAAAACAACAACAAGATAGTCAAGATATGAGCGTGAAAAGAAGATCATTTACTACGAAATATCCATAGAGAGTGGCGATTCCATTCGTTGTAGCCCAGGTAACTGCAGTTAGAGGATTAGCACTATTTTTTCTTTTGATAAAAAGATCTTTCAATGTGGGAAAAAATCAAAGAAGTGCAATGACTCAGGCACTTGCATAGAGAATCGTTAGGAATGAAAGTGTGGTTTCAGACATATAGATATCTACGGTATCTGTAAGTTTAATGTGCGAATTATTGTATGTACAGTGTATTATATTTCTTTTTATATAAGCCAAAATATACCTCTTTCTCATAAAAAATCCACTTTTTTCCAACAATTGATATTTGACATTTATATATTTTATCAAATAAGTATTGACTCATGGAAAAATATATGCTATAATTATTTTGCTCTTTTTGTAAAGCTTATGAAACATCTCGTTCCAAGACAAAGTCAGAATGGAAAGCAAGAATGGCTCAGCGCTCTCTTCACTCTCCTCGTACTTACTGGTATATATGGCTCTATGGATCATTTCTCCTCTTTTGCAAAGTCAGTATCTGCTGATCCGCCAAAGACCGTATCATGAGAAGTGTCTTCGGTAGCACCGCCATATTGGAATCATGCTATGGGATATGGATTTCGATCCATCGTAGGAGATACCTATACGTCTTCTGGAAATCAGGATATGGATACGGTACGAGTACAGTCTTCATGAAATATAGGTACATCACACAAAGATGTACAAGTATCCTTCTATAAGAATACTCCTATAGATAAAATCGATCAATCCCTCCTCCTTGGAAGCGCACGAGCCTACTCTCGACTTCCACATGGTATAGCTGTAATACAGTGAGACATTGATTCTGAAAGTGCAAAGACCATATTCTCTACACTTCATTCTCGATAATGTCACCTTCATCTCGTGTTTCTCCCCGATTATTGGTATATCGGGGAGTTTTTTGTGAAGATTATCTGAACTTTCTTGGATTTTCTTAGATTTTGCATATAATTCCATTGCTTTTGTACTTTAATCTCTCGGGGATGATATAGGATTCGATACAGAGAATCGTATGGTCACTCGTGCTGTCTCGGGGCAGTCAGCCTCGTTATCAAATGACAATGCATAAATGCAAAATCTCCACTTGCTCGCCTTCAGGCGAGTGCACAGAAGGCTCTGAGCTTTTCTCGTGTTTCTTTCGCTGTTTAATCACTCGAAAGCGTAGCCTTGTCTTAGACATGAGTGCCGTATGGCCTGCTACAAACTTTATTTTCCGAAACTGATAGGGAAGTATCGTATTATCAGTCTCACTCTTTAGCTTTCTTGATATCGTAAGGAATATGAGTATACGAAATCGACTCTTCTATTTTTTGTCATTTTTCTCGGTCGTAGAAAGAGTACCTAAAAATGAATCATAGACAGGAATACACGTTGATAGTACCTCTGTACACGCGGGGGCGGTGCCCGCCATCTCCACCAGTTTAGAATAAAAGCCGAAATACTCTTCAGAAATGGGGGGTATTTTTTGTTTTCTTGGGAGAATAAATATTTTTCAAAGCAAATTTGTCTTCTCCCTCTTTTTTCATACAATAATTTCGTTTTACGAGCATATTTTTTATTATTATGGCTTTCGCTATCGATCGTGTCGAGGCAGCACGACGCCTCTCAGTATCTACTCGTACGGTAGATCGTCATATCTCTGCTGGTCGTATCCGTACGAAACGGATCGGGAAGAAGATGTTCCTTCATGAAGAAGATGTAGAACTTATACGTACTACGGATCCTGATAGGACAGATGAAGAGTATATCATTATCGAGGACTCATCGAAAGAAGAACATGAGATCATCTCGCGTGAGAAGGTTCGAGAAGTCTCACCTGTACCCTATGTCGAGTGACCGAATTATATTGCTCTTTATGAGACGGCACAGAAAACTATAGGAAAAAAAGACGAGATCATCCAAGATCTTGCCTATAGGCTCGGAAAGACCGAGACGGAGCTTCGCAACTCCATCCCTCTGAGTGAATACAAAAAAACAACATTTCTTCTCGAAAGTGCGAAAGCAAAGACAGACTCTGATGCTATCGTCCTCGCTGAGAAGATCGATACTCTCGAAAAAGATATCACGAAGAAAAACTCTGCTATCCTCGGTCTTGCTATCCTCTTTGTTCTCGTACTCGCATTTTCTGTTGTATTCTTTCTCTATACACAATTCGTCTAAAATATGCAAAAATACCATACACCCAAACGTATCCTCTTGAAGCTTTCCTGAGAAGCACTTCAGTGAGATCAATGATATGGGATTGACCCGAAATTTCTATCATTTCTTGCCAAAAAAATAGTCCATCTGGTAAAAATTCAAAAGCTTGAAATAGTGATTGTTGTTGGATGAGGAAATATATTTCGTGGTATTGAGCTCGAAGAAGGTGGATTTGATCGTGTGACAGGAGATTATATGGGTATGATGGGAACTATCATCAATGGTCTCGCAGTCGGAGAAGCTATCGAAGATGAATGAATTGATGTCCGAGTGACAAGCGCAATACCGACTCAACGAGTTGCAGAAGACTTCATACGTCGCAGAGCACTTAGGCATATAGAGAAGGGAAGAGTCGTGATATGTGTAGGAGGTACAGGGAATCCCTACTTTTCTACAGATTCATGTGCGGTGCTCAGAGCGCTCGAACTCGACTGTGATGTCGTCGTAAAAGCGACAAAAGTCGACGGTATTTATGATAAAGATCCAAAGAAACATACGGATGCTGTGAGGCATGACTCTCTATATCTCCATGAAGTTATCCAGAGGGATATCCGTGTCATGGATCAAGCAGCTATAGCTCTTGCTCAAGATGAGGGTATGCCTATATATGTTTGTAAGATTGAAGATATTGATAGAATATGTAGTGATGATATTGTAGGGACTTTCGTCCATGCGAAAAAGATATAATTATAAATAAAAAAGACCCATTATTGGATGAGTCTTTTTTACGAGAGTACGCTATTTATATTTTCTCTACTACCTCATAGGTTTTCTTTTTGTGTTGCTCAGTCCCATCATTATAGACGATAGTGAGTTCTATAGTATAAATCCCGGGTTTCTCATATACATGAGCTGTATTATATCCTCGTGATACCGGGCTATTGTCACCAAAATTCCAAATATAATCATCTATCTGTCCTGTAGTTCCATTTGCTTCAAAATCAATAGTATTTCCTATGATTCATGGAGAAATACTGGGAATAAAATCGATAGTCTTTACTTGGTCTTTGAGTACGAGAGTTTTTTTGAGTGAAGTTTTTTCTCCATTTTCTGATACTATAGTAAGTGTAATTACTTTTTCTCCAGAAGATTTGTATGTGTATTGCTGGATAGCATCTCATTCCGTAGGAGTACGTTTTTCTCAGAAATCAAAAATAAATTTTTTGATTTCTCCTTCTTCTGATTCAGAAAGTGAGGCATCTATCGTTACCAACGCTGGTACATAGTCAGAAGTTGTAGTGATCTTCATTCGAGGCATAAGGCTTCTCCTCTCTATATCGACTATAATTGTTTCTTTGAGTGTTTCTTCAGTATCGTTCTCTCCGGGTACACTTTTTTTGAAAGTATAGATTGCTTCTATAGTATACCGAAGTGGTTGATTAAACTCGACAGATATTTTTTCTCCTCGACGTTCCTCGACAGTTCGACCATTTGATATTCTCCACAGGACTTCTTTAAGTGAAAATCATCAATTTCCAGAAACGATATCTCGAGCGTCAAATGTCAAGCTTTCTGGAGGAATTATAGCATTCTTAAGAACATAAGCCTTCAGAGTAATATCATATGTACCTTCATCATTGACAATATTTCAGGCATCATTTAACACTTTTATTGATTTTACAATAGTGAGTGGCTCATTCGAAACAACATCTGTTTCAAAAGAGTATTTTTCTCAATTTGCCATTTCAATAGTGGCTTTAAGATTTTTTCTTCCATAGCTTGTAAAAGTATGGTTACACGTTTCAGAGTTTCCTCTACAGATGATACTTTGATTATCCAGAAGCCATTCTATATTTACTATTCCATTTTGATTGAGTGTGACTCATGAAAGAGAAAAACGGAAAGTTTTTTTATCATTTTCATCCTGAATAGCTTCTATAGATCATTCTACAGATTTATTATCTTTTGCTTCAAGGAGAAATAATCTATCACATCCAGTTCCATCAAATATTTTGAGACAGAGTCATTGTGGTACTGGAGTGACAATCTCAGTAATAGAACTTTCAATTACTTCTTTTCCAGTCGATTCAAATATCCACTTTGGAGTTCAAAGTTTTTTTAAATTTGTAGCATCAAGGGTGATAATTTTTTGTCATCGACTATTTTCTTGGTTTTTAATACTTATCAGTCAGCGTATTTCTATATTAGGAAGTACCATAGGTATATTCTCCACGCTTCCATCACGTGACCTTACGGTATAAGATCAGCTTATATTGTAAGCCTTAACTTTAGAAAATCGACATATCGTACTTTGCTCTGTTGCAGGATTTTCTCATCTGATAATATCACTCCCATTACTACATTCTGCTTCATCAAAATTCATAGTAAATCATTCAATGGTGTAGAGATTATTTTTAATCAAAAGTTCTGCATTTCTTCGGATATCAAAAAATACATCAACAGGTCAGATAATATTTGCAGTATCATAGATACGAGAAGCACTATTAAACTTTTCACTTACATAGAGATTGTGATCATAGATAAGGATAGTGCCATCTGGATTACTATAATCAGTTGCGCCAACCTTATTAAAGAGAAAAGCCCAAAATGCTAATATCGAAAAAAGTAAAATTCATACTACTGCAGCTGTAAGCCAAGAAAGAAGCTTTTTTCTTTTCAGATCTTTGGGTACCCAAAATGCACGAAAGAGGCTGACGATCCAAACAATGGAAGTGATCATCATAACAAATCAAAAACTTCCGTTAATGAGTTTTCTGAGAAGATTTTGTACATCATTGGGGTCAATACCAATAGTTTTTGTAAAAAATATTGCCTGATCAGGATTGAATGCGATATATGCAAGAAAGCTTCCAAAAAATATTATCGATATAAATAGGAGTGATCCTATAAGCTTCAAAAATATACCCATAGAAATAGGTTCTCTTGGTTTTTGAGGTACGGGAGACTGT
>JAYVIJ010000018.1:0-5401 GCA_043770315.1 Candidatus Altimarinota bacterium
AAGGTGGGTCGTCTATATCACGATGCTTCTCTGAGTGATAGCTATAGCGGGTGCTGGTATCATGTGGGCTTGGGGAAGTGACAGTGAAGAGTATACGAAGAAAGCAAAATGATGGGTGATGAATATCCTCATAGGACTCGTCATCCTCTTCACCTTCCGATATATCCTCTGATTCCTCGCTCCGTGGATATTTCAGTAAGATGGCATATCCTCGGTTTTAAAAAATGATCTTCCTGAAATAGGGAGATTTTTTTGACTGTCACTTCCCTTTCGATACACTAACAGCATGACTATACAAAACCTCATCACCTGTCCAAATTGTGGACACGCATTCTCCCTCTCCGACGTCCAGAAACACGAGATGGAAGAACTCCGAGTCGAGATGCGCCGATCTCTCGAATCCGATATACAAAAAGAGTTCGACCAGAAAAAAATCGCCTACGCTGAGAAGGTGAAAGCCGAAGCACAAGAAGAGATCAAGAAAGCAAAGTTCGAAGCCGAAGAAGCGAGCAAAAAACAATCCATCGAGCTCGACTCTCTCCGCAAGCGCGATGAAGAAGCACGTCGGAAAGAGATGGAGTTCCTCCGTCAGTCGCAGGAATTCGAAAACATGAAAAAAAATCAAGCCTTCGAACTCGAAAAAGCGAAGATGGAAGAGCGCAAACGCGTCGAAGAAGAGAGTAAGAAACAAGCCGAAGAGCGTGCCAAATTCGATAATGATAAGATGCGTCTCGAGTACGAGAAGCGTATGGCAGAGATGCAGAAGCAACTCGAGATGACCCAGAAGGCGGTCGAAGATGCCAATCGCAAAGCGAATCAGTGAAGTATGCAGATCCAGTGAGAGATCCAGGAAGACGCCCTGAAGGAGCTCCTCGAATCGAACTTCCCTATGGATAGTATCTCTGATGTAGAAAAATGAATCAAGTGAGCGGACATCATCCAAGAAGTCCGCAATATGAATGGTACTGCATGAGTCATCGCCTGGGAATCGAAGAATACCAAGGCATGGAGTGATGGATGGGTCGAGAAGCTGAAGGAAGACCGCCTCCGTGTGAATGCTGATGTCTCTATCCTCGTGACGGCAGTACTCCCGAAAGAAGTCGAGAAGTTCGGTCTCTATAAGTGAGTCTGGCTCGTCGAGTGGTCGTACGTCCTCCCGATCGCCATGATGCTTCGCGGACAAATCGAGTCGATGGCACACCTCCGCACGAGTCTCGTGTCGAAGGATGAGAAGATGGAAGTCCTCTACCACTATCTCACGAGCGCGAAGTTCAAGGACAAAGTCGAGAATATCATCGACGCTTTCCGTCAGATGCAAGACCAAGTCTCTGAAGAGCGTCGAGCGTTCGAGAGCAGGTGGAAGAAGCGTGAAGCTCTCCTCGAACAAGTCATCAAGAATACCTCTGGTATGTATGGTGATCTCGGTGGAGTACTCGGTGGCAAGCTCGCACAGGTGGAGTATCTGGAATTGGGGGATGGCTTATAGCTTCAGTCATTCCGAGGCACGAAGCAATTCAGTTTTGAAATAATAAAACTTGTATCTCTTGTCCACACTGGAATCACTACATTCTGAAATACAATACTTATCCCAATCTGAAAATGATAGAGATATTTTTTATACCCATATATCATTAGACTTATATTGAGCATGCCTATTTCAAGAAAGATATCTAGCTTCAGAGAAGTCCATTCATCAGATAGAAATAGATTCATACTACACAGAATGCCTTGCTTGGTATCGGAAACTTTTAGAGCATTTATACTATATAATACTTCTAGAAGAGGACTTGTCATGAGATGAGAAATTCAAACTCTATATTCTTTATCGTGAATATGATTATTATAGGAGAATTCTAAATTCTCATAAAAAAAATTTTGATATTCCATACGAGAAAAATCTTTCATTTATTAATTTCAATTCTGTTAGTGATAGCATTATTCAAATTCAAAACTGGGATAATATGATTCCAGATATACTAGAAACTAAAAATAATAGGCGTATAAATACTGGAGATAATCCTTTTCATTCGCTAGAAAAAATCCACCGAGCAGCTTTCAAGAAATCGAACTACAATGAAAAGAAATATATATGATCTGTATCTTCAGAGTTAGTATATTGATTGCTTTCAAATAGCGTACATTCCAACCCAACGGATTTTCACAAATTACGAGATACTGAATCTATAAACACATTCATTGAAAAGGTATTCTCATGAATTATACAGTGTGTTATGAATAGATATACTAGGAATTATACAGCAGAAGATAAGCCAGATGAACAATTCAAGACCTTTTTTTGACATAATAGACGAAAATGAGATATCATAGAAAGAAGATATGATGGTCAGATAACAACTTTTCATATTAGCAAACTTGAAGAAAAACACGAAGAAAAAGTTATTCACCTGAAGCCAGAAGATAATGATGAATTCATAGTTCCTGCTACTTTTCTATACTAACTTTATCTTCTCTTTTGAATCTTTATGCGAAAATTATTTATCTATATCTGAGTCATATTTGTTGCATTCTTTATATGACTTAACTATTACGTCATCGACCAAAAGGAGTTCAATGAGTGTAAAATATGAAATTATTCAGAATATAGAGAAATTCAGTACATATGAACTGGATGATATGCTTTTATCTGAAAAAGATGATCAAAATACTATATAGTCGAAAATTGAAAAGAGGGAAAAAGTTATGATCTTATATTTTGACTCAACTATTCACCAAATTGAATGAGATGGGTAGCACTATGAGGAAACTGAAATGAAATTTCCCGATTCCCTCATCTCATACAAGATGGCATCGTAACAGATGTAGAATATGATACGAACCTATTATCTGAAATTGGTATAGTAAATATCTATCAAGATATTCCTAACCTACTTGAACCCAGTAAATTATTTTTATTTTCACCTGATTCAAAGAGATTTGCATATATTAAATATATAAATTTACCATATGAGACGGGAAATCATGCTATCTTAAATATAGATTGAAAAGATTTGTATAAAGAAACTCCCACATGACGGAAGATAGAAGCATTTGCAAAAAATAAATTTTTCTATGATGATAGTATCAAAAAAACATATAAAGATGAGATTATCTACAAATGAGTATATTCTACCATAACAGATGTAAGTTTTTCTGAAAACTCGAAAGACCTCTATTATATATGAGAATCTTTAGATGAAAATTGAGAACAAGAATTCCTCAAAAATTGAGAAATAATTAAGAGTAAGGCATCCTTAAATAAGTATGTATACTCTAGATTCGAATTAGAACAAAAAAATATCGAATCAAGTAGCACTACTAGAGATGATTTATATACTATTTTTAATACTAAAAATAGTTTTTGAATATATTTTTGAGATACTGGAATGAGTTCAGATTGAAAATCATATATTGGTGAAATAAGTGATCTATTTTTTGGCGCTAGACTAAGAGAAGTTTGAGAAAAGAAAGTATGTAAAATAAGTATATCTTTCACAGAGTGAATGATGATTTTTTTCGATGAGAATAAATATTTCTTCATTATTGTTTTTTGAATTTTGTTTGTAATTGCCTACCGATCGCGGGAATCAGAATCTACCGAATCATATTGAAACAATTTGAGTTGAATAAAACCATATACAAATCCAGAATATCAACTCAAAATACAAAAAGAACGAGAAGCTCAAAAATTGGAAGAAGAAAAACGAAGACAAGAAGAGGAAGAAAAAAAGAGAAGAGAAATAATAAACCGAAGGATGAAGTTTGTTCCTGAAGCCTATATGAAGGTATTTCTCCAACATGCTGAAAGAAAATATGGAAAAAAAGATAAATATGGGAATCAAGATAAAGATTCTTTAGATAAAGAAATAAATGAATATCTTATAATGATATCAAAACAAAGGAAAGATAAATGTGAACAAAATTCTGTAGATGCTTACATTAGGGGACGACATTATCCTCAGCTTAATGATGATTACCGATGGTTAATTAGCTATCTTCGTTCAAAATTCCAAGAATACCATCAAGAAAGAATAGATAGATTAGAAGCAGGTGAAGTTGATATATCAAAAATGAGGGGTCTAGAATTTGAAAGATATTTGGCAAAATTATTTGAGAAATGTGGATATCAAGTACATCTAACATCTGAATCTGGTGATCAATGAGCAGATATAATTGCTGAAAAACATAACAATAAGATTGTTATTCAAGCAAAAGGATATAGTTGAAGTGTAGGAAACGGAGCAATACAAGAAGTTATTTGAGCGATAAAGTATTACGATGGCGATGAATGATGGGTAATTACGAATTCTATATTTACCAATTCTGCGAAAGAATTAGCAAGGATAAATAATATTAAACTTATAGACGGAGATTCTTTACGAGAGCTGGAAGATAAGCTTTAGTTATATCGGTATGAATTCCTTGAGTCTTAAAATTCTCTCTTTATACTTGATTACTCAAGTATAATTTAAATAGTATTTCTATATTCTCTTGTGATTCTCTGAAAGATATCTCCCCTACTCTTTCATTCTTCATCACACTTTCTCGTATCGAGACCGTACTATCGAGGCGGCTCGATGCCAAGCTCGGTGGACTCGGATGGTCAGACTTCCTCATCCTCCATGCTCTCTCGACTGCTGAGGGTCAGCGTATGCGACGAGTGGATCTCGCGGATACGATAGGACTCACAGCATCAGGGATCACACGACTCCTCCTCCCGATGGAGAAGATCGGACTCGTACGTCGTGAGGCGCATGATGGCGATGCTCGTGTGAGCTATGTCGCACTCGCTCCAGGTGGCGAGAGCAAGCTCTCGGAGGCGATCAGTCGAGCCGAGGAGTACTGCTCAGATATCATCCATACTGCCGAGTCCGATGAGGTCGCCCGCGCGAACAATATCATCCAGAAGATGAGTAAGAGGATCGGATAATTTCTCAGATTCTTACTTGCAATATTATACGTATGTATATAATGTATGTATATCTAATTTTTCATCATGGAAAATAAAAACAACATCATCATCTACACCTCTCCTGATAACAAGACAGAAGTCACTGTACAGATCCAGGATGATACCGTATGGCTTACACTCAGTCAGTTGGCGGAGCTTTTTGATAAGGATTCACAGACCATCAGTGATCATCTGAAAAATATCTTCTCTGAGGAGGAATTGTCGTATGAAGCAACTACCCGAAAATTTCGGGTAGTTCGAAAAGAAGGTCAGAGAGAGGTTTCTCGCGAAATCGAACATTACAATCTCGACGCGATCATCTCGGTAGGATATCGGGTGAATTCGAAGCGTGGTACCGCCTTTCGTATCTGGGCAACTGCTCGACTCAAGGAATACCTCGTCCAAGGATATTCGATCAATCAGTCTCGTCTCGATGAACTCGGGCAGACGATC
>JAYVIJ010000019.1:0-15851 GCA_043770315.1 Candidatus Altimarinota bacterium
TCTTTCTGTGGCAGAGAAGCCATAAAGAAAAGAACGAAAAATATCGATGGGAAGATCGGTATTTTTTGTATAATAAAATTTTTCTATATAATCAAAATCTATTCATTTTAGAGTCTTAATATTTTTCTTTTCTTCAGGGCATTTTCGCTTGTCAGAGAAAATAGATTTCTTATTTCTTGCTGAATCATTATATCACTATCATCTTGCTCTTTAGAGAAACCTTAAGACACTATGATCTCTACTGCCATTTATGCTTTCTTGAATTATATCACTTTTTAAAAAAGTAGGGTTTTGACTCGGCTCATCGAAGTGGCTCGCTAGAAGTCTCGTGTGTGCTTCTGGAATCCCTGATACCAAGAATGCTAAAGTACTCGAGCTCTGAGCTGGATATGGGATTGTTACGAAAGAGATCATCCGTCATAGATCGAATATCGACTCTTTTACAATAATAGAATTCGAAAAAGAGTATATAGACTCTCTAGAATCTATAACCAAAGTGAAAGGGGAGCTCATTCATGGTGATGCAAGAAAAATCGATGAATATCTCACTCCTGGAAGTATCGATATCGTGATCTCGACACTTCCTCTCGGGAGTCTAGATAAAGAAATGGTGGAGCAAATACTCGTACAAATCCAGAAAGTCTTGAAAGAATGAGGAACCTATATCCAGTATCAGTACTGGATGGCGAATAAAAAAGATGTGAAAAGATATTTTCACTTAGAAAAGATCAAATTTGAACCTCGTAATTTCACTCCTGCTTTTATTTATGTGACGAAAAAAAATACCGTTCAAAAAAATATCACACATCATTAAAAAATCTCTTGTCCTACTTTGGATTTTTATGCTCCTCGGTGCTGCGTATTTTTATATTTCGAATCCTGGGTGGTTCACGGTATATTCTCTGAAAAGCTTCCTCGAACAATTTTGAGGATGGCTTCTGGCAGTATACTTTCTCATTTCAGCCCTTCGTGGATTTACCCTGATTCCGAGTCTTCCATTTGTGATGGTATGAGCTCTGCTCTTTCCTGGAAGTCCTTATTTTGTATTTACTATATCGCTCATCGGTATACTCCTGTCTTCTTCGATGGTATATTTTTTCTCACGAGAGATGGGATTCGAAGAAATCCTCCAAAAAAAATATCCACATGCTGTCAAAAAATATGAAAAATGGATTGCCTCGTATGGATTTATCACGGTATCTATTTGGTCATTCATCATCGTACTTCCGACTGATCTTATCTGCTATATCGCCTGAGTACTCCAGATGAACTTCTGGAAATTCATCACCGCCGTAGCTATCGGCGAGGCAGTTATATGTGGATTTGTCATTTTTGGAGGAAGCTCTCTCTTTCGTTTCTTATAAATATATCACATCTTTATTTTTCTTACCTATTTTTTACTTGGAATGAGTATCCTTATTATGATTGGAAATATCAGAAATACTTCTATAATAAATTTATACTATGCATATCCTCCTTATAGAAGATAACATCGCTCTGGCTCAGACTGTCACTCGATATCTTGCGAGTGAAGACATCCAGTGTACTCTCAGAACTATCGGAACCGAGGGATACATGGAGGCAGTAAATAATAATTATGATGTCATCATTCTCGATATCGAACTTCCTGGTATGGACGGTATAGAGATATGCCGAAGGCTCAGAACCGAAGGAAGATCTACTCCGATCATCATGTTGACATCTCGTGGAACTCAAGACGATATCATCGCATGACTCGATTATGGAGCGGATGACTATCTCTCTAAGCCTTGTGATTATCGCGAACTCGTGGCTCGCATACGAGCGCTCGGAAGACGAAATATGGACCAGAAATCGACAGAAAAAGTAGAGATCGGAAAGCTCTCAATCGATCTTCCTTCCCATATAGTAGTATACAATAGATCGATCGTCGATCTGTCAAAACGAGAATATGAGCTGCTTCTCTACTTCGCACAAAACCACGAGAAAATCATCACGAAAAATGAACTTGCCGAAAAGATATGGGGGATATATGATGCTTGGTGAGACCAGAAAGTCATCGAGGTCTATATCGGATATCTCCGCAAAAAAATCCCTGGAATAATAGAAACACACAAATGATACGGCTACTGTCTCTCGAAAAATATCTAAAATCCTATGTCTCATCCTTCTCTTCAATCTACTGAACGCCGTCTTGTCACTCTTTTTGTGGGATGAGCTTTTATTTTTCTCTTGATGTTTGAAGGATTTTTTCTTGGATCGCGATATATCTTCGAAGAACAAATCTCGGTCAATGACTTCAAAGAACAAATAGAACGCATAGAGACTCGGCCAAAGGATGGACATGAGTGAGGAGAGCGACGTCCTGGTGGTCCAAAAATCGGGATAAATTTGGTACAAATAAATGGAAGTGGAGAAATCATGAGTGAAGAATTCTGAATGAGATGAGAAAGAGTAGAAATAAATACCCTGAGCGATCCAGATTTTCTCATCAATCTCGCAACGGGAAGTATAACACGAGATGATGGAATGATATTTTATAAGAGGAGTCACCCCTCAGATCCTTTGATTTTCCAGGTGTTTATAAGAAAATCTGGATATCCTATCGATGATATTATTCGAGATATTTTCCGATTTATGATGATGAATATATTCATCCTTCTTCCTTTTTGGTTTCTCGGGCGACATTTCGTGAGAGAAATACTCAAACCTATTGGGATGAATATGGACGTTATGTCCCAATTCATCCATGATGCTGGACATGAACTGAAAACTCCTCTTGCTATTATATCAGGAAATTTGCAGATACTCCGTGATATGAAAGGAAAAGATCCTGAACTTATCGATACGAGTATATCGACGATATATTCTATGAGTGACTCGATCGATGGACTCGTAGAATTATCGAACCTAAAACTTCCAAAAAAGCGAGAAAATATTAATCTTCTCTCACATATCGAAGAAATCATAAAAATATATCAGTCTGACCTTGATAAAAAAAATATAACTACAACCCTCAAAATTCCAAACGCGCTCAATATACAAATGGAATCGAAGCATTTTTCTATACTCTTCTCAAATCTCCTCAAAAATGCTATCACTTACAATAATGAATGAGGAACCATCGAGATAGAATATAAAGGAAAGCTCCTTTTGGTGCAAGATAGTGGGATCGGTATGAAACGAGAAGACATGGAAAAAATATTTGAACGATTTTTCCGTGTAGATCGAAGTGGGATATATACTGGAAGTGGTATTGGACTTGCTTTAGTCGATCGTATTATCAAACTCTATGGATGGATAATATCTGTAGAAAGTAAGATTTGAGAGGGAACTTTATTCTCTATCAAGATAAAATAGTTTACTTTGATACGAAAAGCCGTATTATATGTGAGATAGTATTTCCTAAACATTATCTTATGCGTATATTTCTCATCGCCTGTGTATCAATATTGATACTCTCGAGCTGTGGTACTTGATCCAGTAAAAAAGATATAGCTGTAAATCCATATCCAAGCGTACCTCTGAGTGCATCGACAGGAATCGCTCTTCCTGCTCAATCACAAAGTGGAAGTGCATATGTTGTCAAAGGAACAGAACCATTTTGGTCTGTCACGGTCAAGCCAGGTACTGCTACCTATAGTCGCCCCTGAGAAACGAAAGTGGTCGAAACAATATTTCAGGTCACAGAAGAAAACACAAAATCAACTGTTATGATTAAAAGTATAAAATGAGATTTTTTTCTCACTCTTACAAAGGGTAATTGTAGCGATGGAATGAGCGACACAAAGTACGAGTATACATCTACTATTCTTGTAGGTGCAGAGAGCTTATCAGGCTGTGCATTCAAGGTGAACTAATACATACACTCAACTAAAAAAATCCCGAATTATCGGGATTTTTTTATATTCTTTCAAGTCGTACAACTGTTTCTATATGATGGGTGTGTGGGAACATATCCACTGGGGTGATATCCGTAATCCGATAGAGAGAAAATGTTTTCTTTTTTGGATTTATCTCCTTGTCTTCTTCACTCTCCTTCTTCTTTCCGACAAATGCCTCAAGATCACGAGAAAGAGTAGCAGGATTGCACGAAATATAGATGATCTCTTTAGCACCAAAAGATAGAATATATGGTACTGCATCTGGATGAAGCCCATCTCTGGGAGGATCCAGAACGATCGTATCGACTGATGATCCTTTTTTTGCGAAATCCTCTGCGAAATTTTCGACTTTTGCTTGGATAAATTCGACATTATGGATATTATTTCTTTCTGCATTTCTTTTGCCATCAGCACTCGCAGACTCTACGAGTTCGACTGAGTACACTTTCTCAAAATATGAAGCCAAAAGAATACCGATAGTCCCTGTACCAGCATACAGATCAAGAAGTATTCCTCATTTTTCATGGATGAAGTCGATAGCTTCAGTATAGAGTTTCTCAGCTCAGAGGGTATTCACTTGGAAAAATGACTTGGGCTGAATCTCAAAAGTCAACCCAAGAAGCTCTGCAGTAATAGATGCTTTTCCGAAAAGGAGAATCGGATTTCCTGTGACGATATCAGCACGTCCAGTATTTTCGAGAAAATAGATCGATACAATATTGTGAAATTTCTCAGTGAGAATAGCGATAAGTTTTTCGAAAAAAGTACGAATTTCTGGACTTCCATCATAGAGGCTGTTGACGGAAAAAATGAGCATGATGGCATCTTCCTTTTTTCCTCTTCGTACGACAAAATGCCTCCAGAAACCTTCTCCTGTTTTTGGATCATAGGTCGGGAATTTTGAAGAACGTGAAAGCGTATTTACTGCTTGAAATATCTCATTGATCTCCTTATCTGCAAGAGCACAATAGGTACAATCTTCGATGCGATCGAATTGTCATTGAGCATGAAATCCAAAACGAAATTCATCATGGACTCATTCACGAGCAGAGATATATTTCCCAAAGGAAAACTCGACTTTATTGCGATATCCATAAATCTCTGGCGATGCGATCATCGGATACCATGTCGTTGCTCTCGTAAAATCCTGAAGATAATGGAAAGCTTCTCGTACTTGATCTGATTTGATATCAAGTTGATCTGTATATCCGATAGTCAGCCACTTTGCACCACCATACATCTGAAATCAATCTGGAAGAGGAATCTCTATCGGGGATTTTTTTACTACATCGAGCTGCTGACCTTCATAGTGAGATTTTCGAGTTTTAAGTATCCGAATATTCACGATACTTCCTGGGATGCACCCTCACGAGACGATCACTTTTCGACCATCGGGAGCAATACCGAGTCATTTCCCAGAGAAAATAAGTTTATCGATCGTGATATTTTCGAGTATTTCGTTTTTGGACATAATGAAGGCAAGATAATGATGTGCGGATTATAGAGATTTTTCTCATAGGGGCAACTTATTTCCCACCGATGACTTCTTTCTCTCCAAGTACAGCAGGATCTGTACCAAGGTAGGCATCATATAATGCGACACATCGTGCCCCGATCTCCCTGACATACGTACGAATTCCTCGTTCGAGGCTGACATTTGCAGACCCAAAACCGATCGCATCAATACCATTGGCTTCTGCGAGAAAGAGCGCTCGTTCGACATGGAATGGTTGGGAGATAATCGTAAAACCACTTTCTTGACCAAATACTTCCTTTGCACGCACTACGGAATCAAGAGTACGAAATCCTGCATAGTCCAGAGTGATCGCAGAATTGGGTATCCCGGCTTTGATGAGTGCTTTTCGCATTGCCTCAGGTTCGTTATATGCCTTGGTACTATTGTCTCCTGACACGAGTATATGATGGATTTTTCCTCGTTCGTAGAGAGTTTTTGCTGCCTCTATACGGGTCGTAAAGAAGATATTATTCATACCATTTACACGCGGAGTAGTCCCAAGAAGAAGTCCGACTTCATTTGCCGGAATAAGATCGATATCACGATAGAGAATATCTTTGGTCGTCCATGAAATCACACTCCAGGGAAGAGAAAGCACAAGAGCAGAGATCAAGATGAAAAAAAGGAATTTACGCATGGAGAGTTCAGGGTGAATGCCGCAAAAAATAATCTTCTATGATATCCATATGGCATACATCGACTGCATATGTCCGAGATTGTTGTTTCATCTCTTTTGGGGTCATCCATTGGATTCATGCTCCCTCTCTGAGTCGGAAATCATCGACATATTCTTCTTTCCAAGGAGCAACAAACACAGTCACCTCATATCGAGAAACTCCTGAGTTTTCTACAACGGTGTATCCTATTTTTTGGAGATCTGATGGATTCAAGAAGATATTGAGTTCTTCTTGTATTTCTCGTATGGCAGTATGAATTTCATCTCTATCACCTTCTTCTTTTCCTCCACCAAAAAGTCACCAATCAGCATTTTTCGACATATTGGTCCGATCTTGGATGAAAATCTTTCCATCAGATGTATAGAATACGACCACACTAATAACTCTCTGTATCATGCACTAAAATGCGTAAGAAATAATACTCGCCTCTTTATCTTTTCTCTTTTTTAACTCATATCAACCTTTTTCGAGCATCTTATCTGAGAGGATGATACGAGTCGGAATACCGAAGAGGTCAGCATCACCTGCCTTCTGACCAAATCCAGCGTCACGATCATCAATAAGAACACTTGCTCATTCTGATTCGAGTTTTTCTGCGAGTTGTTTCGCTTTTTCAAGATTTTCGCCGATCACGATCATGACATGAGAATATGGGGCAATACTCTCTGGCCATATGAGCCCCTTATCATCCGCGAACTTCTCAGCAATCACTCCCATAAGACGAGAAATACCAATACCATAACATCCCATGACGATCTTTCCTGTCGTTCCATCTTGTGACTGATATTTCAGTCCAAATGCATCAGAAAATCGAGAACCGAGTTTGAAAATATTTCCGACCTCAGACACGACCTTCATATCGCATTCCCTATGCCCACATTCTACACACTCAAATGCCTCAGGATTAATAATTTCTTTATTATGTGCTTGTCCGCATTTCTTACAGAGAAATATTTCATCTTCACCGATACCAAGCTCAGTCTGAAATTCATACGAATACTTGGAGAAATCTCCACCACTTGCAAAGGTATAGTACGTAGAATCTGTAAGTCCAAGTCGCTCAAATACTCGATCATAGGCACTATGCATCACTTCAAAATAGGTATCGAGATCTTCTTGGCTACGATGAAATGAATAAGCATCTTTCATGAGGAATTCCCGCCCTCGAAGCAGTCCTGATTTTGCGCGTTTTTCATTGCGAAACTTCCACTGGATCTGGTAGACACTACAGGTATCGAGATCTTTGTAAGACTGGATAAATTCTCCGACGAGTGGTGTGACGACTTCTTCGTGAGTAGGATTAAGTGCGTATTCTTTACCTTCAGCACCGGGAAGCTTAAAAAGGACATCGACAGCATCCCATCTCCCCGTCTTCTCCCAAGCTTCTTTGGAACCGAGAGCAGACATGAGGACTTCGTTGGATCCTATACCATTCATCTCCTCACGGACGATCGCTTCGATCTTACGAAGAACAGAAAGTCCAAGCGTCGTAAATGAATATGCTCCTGCAAGTGTCATACGGATCATCCCTGCTTGAAGGAGAAGTCCTGTTCCACGATTATCTGAGCCAGATGGGATAGATTTTTGCGTTTTGAAAACGATTTTTGAAAGAAGTTGCATAGAAAAATAAATTATGAAGTAAGTATAATGGAAATATTAAAATCTGGAAGAAAAAAATCTTTCTTTCCATTTTTTTATATCAAGATGTCATCACTGTTTCGACTTTCCATGAAGAAGTATTCGATATTCTTGTGTATCGATTCTTTGATACACCCCTATATTCATCGACTGGAGAGAAAGGATAAGATCTACCTGCCTCGCTGTAAGATCAGTGATATTTCATGTATAACCGAGAGCTTCCAAAACAGAAAATCCTACGCCATCAATACGAGAAATTATATCTACTTGGGTCCCATATATGAAAAATAATTAAAGAATAAAAAATCCCCCTATAAAGAATGACTCTCGTAGAGGGATTTAGTATTTCATGCGAAAACTACCTTCCGAGAGTCGAAAGGGGAACGGGGGCAAGGTATGCAAGAAGATTCTTGTAAGACATATAAATATAGTATGAAAATGGTCAATTTTGTCAATTATTTCCTCTTTTTGAGCGTCTCATACCATTCCTTTTCCTCGCTCGACCAGTGAAGAAATGGATGATCCGAAAACGAATTATTGGTAATTTTTTTGAGTTTTGTGGTTTCTTGTCCTATCCATGCCGGAAGTTCAAACTTTTCATCTTCATCTTTCAGTTCTATATCAGCAAGAACAATCCCAAGATTCTCTTCTTGATATTCATCAAATTCCCAGATTTTCCCATCGATATGGCGATACGAATACCGCATTTTTATGACCTCTTTATGTCCAATCATAATATAGAGTGCTACTCGATAGGGCACTTCCCATTCATACTCATCGCGGATATTGGGACCGTCTTTCCTTCACTTTATTTCTACTTTAAAAGTAAAAGCAGCACTTTTTTTCCCCGTTACTGGATCTTCGATCAAACGTACTCGAAGCTTATTCCCATCACCCCGATGGATCGTAGCTTGAACATATTTTTTTACAGGAAGACCTGCTTTTACTGTCTCCCAGTCTATATGTTCAGTATTAACGACATATTGGCGTTCGATTTCTTGTGGCATATATATAAATTCTTTAAAGTACGAGTATAGGATAGCATAATTCTTTCGTATTTACAAGCGGAGAATAAAAAAATCTTCCGGAGAAGAAGATTTTTTCTGATGCAAAATAATAATTTCTGGTGCCCAAGAAAGGATTTCGAGCTCTATATACCATTCAAGGTATATCTCGCCTCCTCCAGCCTCGACCCGCCTCTCCTCATTTCGAAGTGACTTAGGTCACTCCTCGGATTCGGGTTCAAATCCCTATATTGTTCATTTGATTGTATTTTGGTGCCCAAGAAGGGATTTGAACCCTCACACCTTACGGCATACGCGTCTGAGACGTACGTGTCTACCAATTCCACCACTTGGGCGAGTACATTTTTTTCGTCTACCCCTCTCGCTTCACTCGGGGGTATGGCTCTAGAATATTGCTATCACTCATTTCGAGTCGCACATCTATCATTCCACTACCTGGGAATATTTCTGGATCTATCGAGCAGAAAAAGTATATTCAATTATGAAAGATTGCAAATCCAGAAAAAAGAATTATTATCATCCCATGCAAAAAAATGTCATGGACTATATCCAATATTGTTTTTCGAAACTCTTTTCGGGACAATTTTTTAATATCATGGGATCTTCTCTTATCTTATCTTTTGGTATGGTGCTTATCACTGTTTTGAGCATGATCGGAACAGGATATTCTCTCCATAAGTTTACAATGGATCATTCCTTCCTCAATGATTCATGACTCTTTTTGGTTCTGTTTGGGCTTGTCATATTTTTGATAATTATGACTCTCTCTCTTCTCGTGCATGGATG
Organism: Candidatus Altimarinota bacterium; assembly: GCA_043770315.1. Classification (GTDB taxonomy): domain Bacteria; phylum Patescibacteriota; class Gracilibacteria; order BD1-5; family UBA2023; genus JAGOMW01. Next base: position 9,506 of record JAYVIJ010000019.1, read on the forward strand.
GCTTGCTATCATCATCCCTATAAGATCGATCGATCCAACAGAAAAGATGGACTTTTGGGAGGACTATCTCCTCTTTAAAACTTATATAGGAATATATTTTTGGTATGCATTTTGGTATACTCTGGCTCTTTTGGGGATATTTTTAAGTTATCCGATCTTGTTGATTCTATTGAGTGCAGTTCATTGGAGCTTATGATGGATCTTTGGTATTGGGTGAATATTGGCAATACTCTATATGATGACGCGACTCTATCTGTGTTGGTATCATATGCTTTCTGAAGGATCAGGATCATTCCGTGTTTTTCGTGAATCCATAAAGCTTTCGCGCGGAAAAGTATGGAAGATTTTTTGGAAGGTTTTTGCTTTTTCTGTGATTATAGGAGTGATCACGAGCACGATCGAATCGACTATGGGTGGTCTATTCTCTACGATCGGATCTAGTACCATGATCGATGGGATAGCTTTGATCGCTCGAGAAAACAAAGATAACCTTGCCCAGATGCTTCCCCAATTAGGATCTTTTCTTATAGAAAATTCCTGAAATCTATGACTGACAACTGTTATATTTGGAATGTTTTTCTCTCTCAGCACCGTGATATCACGAGCACTCTATCATATCTTCTATGTACGGTTTTATCTCGATATCAGAGAAGAGCATGAGAATGAAAACTCTTTCGTAAAATCTATATTGTACTGACCATCGCATTCACAAAACCCGTAAAAAGTGGGTGGGGGCGAAATGGTCGAGAGATGAGCTCAGGATGAGCCTGAGTCGCTATCATGTATGGATGATCTCGGAGTTCGATGACTTCTGCAAGCGTGCCATCTGGGGAAAGAGCAGAAACAATAAACCCTGCTTTTTCCATTTCTTCTCGGTACTTTGGATTGAATTCGAAACGGTGGCGATGTCGTTCTGTCGTCTTGTGTGTGCCATAGACTTTTTCGGCAAGTGTTCCTGGACGTATGATACATTCATAACTTCCGAGTCGCATATTTCCTCATTTTGTCATAAGTCCCTTTTGGTGCTCCATAATATGGATGATATTATTCTTCCCTTCTGGCGTGAATTCTTCACTCGATGCATCAGCAATACCGAGCACATTTCGAGCATATTCGATCGCCATAATCTGGGATCCAAGGCAGATTCCAAGATAGGGGATTTTTTGTTCTCGGGCATACTGTGCAGCAAGTATCATCCCCTCTGTCCCACGAGTCCCGAAACCACCAGGGATACAAATACCATCAAGTCATACAAGGAGCTTTTCTCCTTCTTTCTCGAGATCTTCTGCTTCGATGAAGCGAAGTTTTACTCGTTTTTTATTTGCGAAAGCAGCACACTTGAGTCATTCATTGAGTGAATAATATGCGTCTTCAAGTTCGATATATTTTCCTACCATACCGATACGAAGGATGTCGACAGAAGCATCGATATTCGCGAGGAATGCTTCCCATTGCTTCATATCAAGTTTTGTAAACGGGATGGAAAGATTATTGAGGATTTTTTCTCCGAGATGTTCCGCATGGAATGCAAGGGGCACACGATAGATCGTATCGAGTGTCGGTGCAGAAATCACATTTTGGCGCTGTATACCAGAAGCTGATGCGATCTTCCCAAGCATATCTTCTGGGATGAGCGTATCGGCACGAACGATGAGAAAATCAGGTGAGATACCATAACTCATGAGAGTACGGATCGAATGTTGTATTGGTTTGGTTTTGAGTTCTTTAGAAGCCATGAGATACGGTAAAAGCGCTACATGGATAAATTGGACATTATTTTCCCCGAGCTCATGCCTGAGTTGGCGAGCTGATTCGAGGATATATTCATTTTCCATGTCACCGACAGTACCTCCGATCTCGACGATCGATATATCAGCACCCGTAGAGTCAAATCCTTCTCGAATCTTCTCTTTCACGAGATCAGTAAGGTGTGGAACGATCTGGACCGTCCCTCCAAGATAGTCACCACGTCGCTCCCTCAAGATGATCTCTTCGTAGAGCTTTCCTGAGGTAAATGAAGAAAACTTATTCATATCGGTATCGAGGAATCGCTCGTAATGACCGATATCGAGATCCGTCTCTGCACCATCTTCCGTGACGAATACTTCTCCATGCTGGAATGGACTCATTGTGCCTGGATCGACATTGAGATATCCATCGAATTTTTGGCAATAGATTTTTTTTCATGCTCACTTCAATATGGCTCCTATGGAAGCAGCGGAAATACCCTTTCCGATACCCGAGAGGACTCATCCTGTGACGAAAATTATTTTCACGATTATTTGAGATTAAAATACAAAAGAAAAAAGAGGTCAAGAAAGACCTCTTTTTATCGTATGACGACTAATGTGTTTGGCACCGTTATCATAAGAAAATTATAGCGAAAAATAAGGAAAAGCAAGTTTTCTTACATTATTCATAAAATCGAATATTTTGTATCCCTTCTATTGCCTCCTTTAAATTGTGCCTTTCTCTATCAAAGACATGGGTAGAGTTCGTCATTCTTCCAAGGATCCTATTATTGGATGAAAATTGAAACCCGTAAATTGAAAGGCTTTTAAAATTTGCAAATTTTAATAATGCCATAGTTGCTGTATATCAAGTTGTTGGAATTTCACCTCAAAGAGTCTGTTCCATGTCTCACCATAATTCTTCTGGAATTATTACTGCATTAGGCCTGTATCGCATATATTTACTATAAGCAACTAATCGTTTCAAAACAAAATAAGGCCGCGATGATTTTCACGGCGCTCAGACATTAAAAAGTAAAGATGCTGTGGATCTTTTAATACAATCTTCAATTTCTACTGTTCGAAATAATTGCATTGCTCAGAAACACATCATATCCGTTTTAGTTCAAGTATTTTCTTGATCTTGAAACTCAGGCAAAGCTCCATAATTGAAACGAATTACAATATCATGTGAATCAATTTCTTGTCATTTTCCAACAATATTTGGACCATTTCCTACTACAGCAATTGTTTTTCAATCAAAGAGTTTAACAAATTCTGAATTATCACAAAGTCTATAGTTAATGCCTATTAAATCCTCCAATCTATTAAGAATTGGTGAGAGTATCTTCAAAAATGATGTTGCAGTGCTTGTTACACTTCTTTCTAAACTTGGATTACTACGAAATAATGTAATGATTAATCATAAATTCATGATGTCAATATATACAACTATTTATAATTGCAAGTCATTTTTTACATTTTATTATAAATCCTTACAATTCACCCCATGCACTCCCTCTTCTCAAAAGACATCACTCCCCTTGCTTCACTCCTTCGTCCCGAGAATTTAAGTGATCTTGTCTGACAATCTCACCTTATCGGCGAAGGAAAACCAATCAGAAAATTCATCGAAGCAGGACGACTTCCTTCAATCCTCCTCTGGGGACCTCCATGATGCGGAAAGACGAGTCTCGCCAGAGTCATATCGCAATCCCTTGATGCTGAGTTTTTCCACCTCTCAGCTGTACTCGCAAAAAAAGATGACGTCATCAAGATTATCGCAAAAGCTCAAGCCAATTTCAAATCTGGTCGACAGACAATCCTCTTCCTCGACGAGATCCATAGATGGACCAAATCTCAGCAAGATGTCCTCCTCCCTTGGGTCGAAAAAGGGATCATCACTCTCATTGGTGCTACGACAGAAAATCCGAGCTTTACCGTGATCAATGCTCTTCTCTCACGATGTCGGACATATATCCTTGAGTCGATCAAAGAAGAGGAAATCATGGAATTTCTCGAGAAAAATATAGAAAAAATCGCTGAACGGTACCCGAAAATAGTATGGGGGCTCGGGAGTGACAATGATCTAAAAATCAAGCATTGAGAATGAATGAGCGAAATCTCCGTTGCCACCCCCGAAGGTTTTGGTACTTTTCCCTCGAAAAGTACAGTATCGGTTTCAGGAAATCTACATCTCATCGCAAAACTCTGAAATGGCGATCTTCGTAATACACTCAATCTCCTCGAAACGGCTTGTATACTGCAGTGAGAAGGTGAACTCACACGAGAAAATATCCTCGCCGCTGGATCAAAGTCACTTATGTATGACCAAGATGGCGAAGAACACTACAATCTCATCTCTGCCATGCATAAGTCTCTGCGTGACTCTGACGGTGATGCAGGAATCTATTGGATAGGGCGGATGCTTGCTGGGGGCGAAGATCCTCGATATATCGCCAGAAGGATGATCAACTTTGCGAGCGAAGATGTCTATGATCCCCAAGCGATGATCCTCGCGAATGCGACCTATGATATCTGTGAGAAGATGGGGATGCCTGAATGTGAGCTCCCGATGATGAATACAGCATACTACCTCGCAAATCTCCCCAAGGATAACTCTGTCTATATGGCAATGCAAGCAATGCATGCTGACGTGAGAGAATTTTGAAACCTCACTGTCCCCATCCATCTCCGAAATGCTCCAACCGCGCTTATGAAAGAAGCAGGATATGGAAAATGATATGAATACGCTCACAATTTAGAAAACAAAAAAAGCTCCCAGGAACACTTTCCAGAGGAACTTCGGGGAAGGAAGTATAGGAAGTAGATTTCAGTTGAATTCTCCACCTATTTCTCTATACTATGTATATGTCGTGAGAAAATCCTTGAGCCTACGATGAAGCTCGCAAACGCATCCGTGAAAATAAAGAAGATGAGACGGTCGTCATCGAAAAAAAGAAGCGAGAGGATTTCGAAAAGGGAAAAGAAAAAATCTACTCAAAGAAAAAACTCGATGTATTTGAACTTAAGCGTCGAATCGAGACAGGACAATCCCTCCATAGCCTTAAGTGAGACATAGAACATGCACTCGAAAGCGGGCAAATCTCTATCGATACCTACGATGATGCGATTAAACTACTCGATAAACGAGAACATGATACAATTTTTGAAAATATAATCCCAGAATATACTCTTCCACCGTGAGCATTTCCTCTTTCGGATACCAACCTTTCGATATACTTCGACAAACAAAAACTTGGAGATAATCCTCTCGTTGATATAGCTGGATTTGCCTATGGATTTGCTCAAGGATCGATTTTTCTCTTATTCCTTCTTGGACGCATCATCCTCGACACCCTTCTTCTCCCTCTCGATATTTACAAACTTATACAAGAGCAAAAATAATCTATGCAACGTTTTTTTGTAAACACCCCACTTTCCATCGATATGGATATTAGAGATATCGATATCATACACCAAGTGACTCGAGTACTCCGAGCAAAAATTGGGGAAAGCATCATACTTTTTGATGGAGATGGATCAGAAATAGTCTATGAAATTAGTGAAATCACGAAAAAATCTATTCATCTTCGTGGGAAAGATCGAAGATTTCCTTATTCTGAACCTAAAAAATATATCACCCTTTATCAGTCTCTTCCCAATAAAATGGAAAAAATCGAATATATCCTTCAAAAATGAGTCGAGGTAGGAATATCAAAATTTATCTTCTTTCGCTCTGACTTTTCCCAAAAGCTTATCCTTTCAGAAAATAAGAAAATGCGGTTCATGGCAATTGTTCGAGAGGCTGTAGAGCAATGTGGTGGCATGATTCTTCCGGAGGTACACTTTTTCAATACAATCGATTTTTCAAGAAGTTGAGAGGAAAAGAATCTCACCCTTGATACTCTTGGTACTGAAACCAGAATTTCAGAGCTTCTTGAGGGCAGTGAATATAATATCTGGATCGGACCTGAAGGTGGATGGTCTGACAGAGAAAGAGAAAAAATGAATGAAAATGGTTTTTTATCTGTCCGTTTTTGAGAAAGAATCCTTCGAACAGAGACTGCAGGAATAGTATGTGCGTTTGCTCTTATACATGCGTAAATCGTGACTAGAATACCCATAAATCCTATTATTTATAAGGAAAATAACCACTTAATACTATATATAGTGTATCCCCTGAGGGAAGATGAGGAGAAAATAATTTTCGTGAATTCAATCGATGATTCATCTGCTGTTATGAGCAACAGGATCAAGAGATACTGTATACAGATACTGCTCACATACACATTATTTATACAAAAATGGTTCAATAAATGATCGAAAAATTATATTATAGATATTCATGAACTGAAAGCCAAAAACTCAGTAAGAGAAAATTATTATGTATAGAACTCTCTATAATTCAAGATGGGAATTCTCGCCAGATTCGAAATAACATGATATACTGCTTATGTCTTCTCGAAAGAGAATGATCATTAACAAGACCTGACTGACCGATAATAGGAAACCTCCCTCAAAGGACCTTCCTGCTACCAATACCAAAACAAACTCTCCCATATCTATACAAAAAGAGCAAATTCTTGTATACCAATATAAAGAGCAAAAAAACA
>JAYVIJ010000020.1:0-42384 GCA_043770315.1 Candidatus Altimarinota bacterium
GAATGGGCAAAGAAAATCGGTGAAAAGTTATCACAAAAATGAATTCATTTTCTCGATGCCCCCGTCACCGGAAGTACTCCGAAGGCGATCACGGGGGACCTCACGATATTCATCGGCGGAGATCCCCTTATATGTGACAAAGCTCGATCAGTACTCTCGATGATGGGAACCAATATTCAATATATGGGTCCGATGGGATCATGACAAGCTATGAAGCTTATAAATAATACGCTCGTAGCATACTCCATGATCGGACTTTCTGAAGTCATGAAACTTGCTCCTCATCTTGGACTTTCCCTCGAACGTACTGCAGAAGTCATAAAAACCCTCCCTGTAGGATCACCGTATACTACGATGAAAGTCGATAACTTTGTTCGTGACGAGTATCCGATGATGTTCTCCCTTGCGAATATGACAAAAGATATATCACTTGCCTATAGTGAGATGAAGAAGTCATGAATAGATCTCGATATGCTCGATCTTGCACATGTTCAATATGAGAAATGACTCAAGCAAGGTATAGGAGGATTGGATGTTTCTGCTATTGGGAAGATACACTAATTTTTAACAATATATACTTATGGCTACTGCTCTTATCACTGGTGCTTCATCTGGAATCTGACTCGCATTTGCTCATGTTTTTGCAAGAGAAGGTTATGATCTAGTTTTGGTTGCTAGAAATCAGGAAGTTTTACAGTCACTCGAAAAAGAACTCTTCTCCATAAGAGTTACCATTATCGCGAAAGATCTCTCATTGCCATCCTCATCTCAGGAAGTATATGATATTTTGAAAGAAAAGGATATTCTCATAGATATTCTCGTAAATAATGCTTGATTTTGAGATTATGGGTATTTCCATGAAGGGAATCTTGAAAAGTATAGCCAAATGATCGATCTGAATGTTCGAAGTCTAACTGAGTTTACGTATCTTTTCGGGAAGGATATGATCGATCGCAGGCATGGAAAAATACTTAATGTTGCTTCTACTGCTGCATTCCAGCCTGGTCCAATTATGTCAGTCTACTATGCGACGAAGCACTATGTGCTTGCTTTTTCTGAGGGGATTGCAGAGGAATGGGGTGACTTGGGTGTGACTGTTACAGCCCTTTGCCCTGGTCCTACAGAGAGTGGATTCCAGAAAGCGGCAAGTGCTGGAGCCAATAAAATCTTCTCAAAGAAACTTCCTTCATCTTATGAGGTTGCAGAGTATGGATATAAGAGTCTTGTAGCGGGAAAGAGAGTCGTGATCCATGGATTCATGAATCGTATCATGGCTTTCAGTGTACGATTTACTCCACGGAACCTGATCGTAAAGATCGTGCGATCGATGCAAGAAAAGAGATAACTCTATTTCTATGTAAATATTCTCATTGTCTATTTTCATTTTTTTACACTTGAGAACGAATATGGTAGAGTATAGGAGTTATTCTTTTATTCTCCATATATGTATTTTCGTAGACAGACGTCGATTCTTCTTATTTTATGTCTTTTGACTCAAAATATATTTCTTTTCTTTTCTGGAGAGATATATGCAGCACCAGACATAGACGGTTCAGCAAATATAGATCTCTATCTGACACCGACACTTCCAGCAAACTCACTCATAGGAAGAGATTTTACTATGAATATTGCTCTTGAGAATAAAGTGACCTCTGATGGTGATGGATTTCGTCCTGGAGTGATCCTCTCACTTCCTGCGGGCGTAACTCTTGTGAATGCTGGAGTACTTGGTGCCCCAGCGCGTACAGTAAACCATATAAGTGGAAATACGCTCTATTTTTTCAAGACGACGAGTCTCCTCTTAAAGGGGACTACTACGAATTATCCTGTTACCCTTTCTTCTACAATAGCAGCATGAGTATTTATCGATAAAAATATAGGAGTTTTGGCATATACTGATGATAGCATCTATGGTCGTGGGGCTGTACCTTCAGGTGCGCCTGGTGGGACACTTCCTGGATGAGTCGATACAGCAGCAGGAAGTGGTGTGAGTATGGCAGATCCGACGAATCTCACTTTTCCAGACAATGTTATTGCTTCTACCTCACTTGCTACTCTTCCATTTGTTGCACCTACTACCCAATTTATTCCTTATAGTGTAAAAAAATTAGAAGCATCAAATAATCTTATTGGTACTACTCTTATCACAACCTTAAAAATTGAAGGAAATGGTATGGGTCCACTCAATAATTTTCACCTTCAAGATGTCATTCCGACAAATCGGGCATTTATCGGGGTAATATCAGTAAGTGGTGGAACAGTCGGGGGGACAAATGTCACATATGATGCACCAACATCTGGACAAGCAACTCTTGATTTTACGGATATCTTTGTTCCTACAGGATCAGATATTACGATCCAATACGAAACACTTGTTCTTGCATATGATATTACAAACTATTCAGGATCTACTCATATACTCAATACCTCAAGTGTCATCCCTCATCGAGATCCGTCTCCAAATACGGTTACGATGCATACTGGTGCACTTGCTCTTTCTGGTGGCCCCTACGCTCCAAGTACATGGAATAATGGCGTATCGAATATTATAATAAATAATGCAAGCATTATCGCTCCAGTGACGACAAATACCTTTAATCGATATGCAAACCTTTCAAAGAGTGTCGATAATCTAAGCCCAGTGATTGGTGACACTCTTACCTATACGGTTGATCTTTCGACAGCATATAATGCTGCTTATACTACCAATGGTACAGGAACCTATATCGAAGATCGTCTTCCAGATGGACTTGCATTTTCAGGTACAGTGAGTTCAGCTATTGTTTCATGAGTCGGTACGCCACTTATATTTGATTCAGTTAATACTGACATCGATGGAAATACGACTATTGTCTGGAGACTCAATTCATGAACGATAGGAGCGAATTCTACAGTGCGTATTGTCTATCAAGTCGTCGTAGATGGAGCATATGAGTGAGCAGGAGATATGGAATATGAAAATACAGAAGTTCTTACGAATGAAGCAGCATTTTATGGAACTGTATGAGATGGTGGACTTTCTGGACTTTGGTGAGATACCCATCCTTCGATCATTGATACATCTGTATTTATTCATGCGATGAATGCTGATAATGCAATAGCAACTGTGACAGCACCCGTTCCAACGACAAAAAAGCATCTTATATCAGTCACTCTCCCTGGTGGATCAATCTATGATTCGACTACTGGACTTCCTTCCGAGATCCCTGCAGGATCGAAGCTTCGATTTGCACTGACGATGGATTTTCCTGAGGTGAACTTTATAAACCCGAAGGTGATCGATGCTCTTCCGCTTCTTGCAGGACCAAATCTTGGAGCATATGATATCGCCTTTCAGACCAATCCCGCGCTCTTAGATATTACGAACACAGGAGTCTTATTTAATACCAATGATGGTGTGACGCCATCTGCTAATTTTAATGGACTCAATCTTGTTGGTACCACGATACCCAATGCTGCCTGGATCACGACAACTCCAGCAAATAACCTCGAATTTCAGCTGAATTCGGGAGTAGGAAAAAAGACTTTTGCTATCCTTTTTACCGTCGATGTTCTTGCGACGAAGCCTGCTTGATGAGTCGCGCCTTGAGGCCTCGTACCACTCACAAATTTTGCATATAGTACCTATAATGATGATTCTGGTACTCCATTTCTGCTTCCTGTTTCAGAAATTCCAGTAAGTGTGAACTTCCCCTATCTTACAGCCCTTAAAACAGCATCAGGATGAACGAATGTCGAAGCAGGAAAGCCTATAGACTATACGATAACGATCACAAATACAGGAAGTGCGCCAGCATTTCTCGAAAATATAGTCGATACTCTTCCATCAAATATGGATTATGTGACAGGATCTATCATGCTCAGTGGTGCAGTTTCATCACTCCCGAATTCTTCTATTACCCAAAGTGGTAATATACTTCTTCTTACTTTTGATACAGGAAGTACGGGAGGCGTAAGAAGCTTCATTGATATAAATAATACCCTTACTCCCACGATTGATGAAAATATTATTGTCATTCGATATAGTGTTGTCCCAAATACGAATTTTGTCATTCAGGGTGGTGCTACGCGTACAAATACTATAAATCTTGATTATTATGCGAGTACAGGGGCTACTTCCAATGGGGTCAATAATCTTGGGCCAATAACCACGAGTGCAAACATAACTCTCAAAAATCCAATAGTAACTCGAGCGATTCTCTCTACATCCGAATCAGATAGTCTCACGAATAACCTCTATGTAGGAGAAGAAGTAACCTATCGTACGACGATAACCGTACCGAATGGAACATTCAATCTTGCAAGCTACACAGAAACGATCAATCCAAATCTCCAGTTTCTTTCTGGAACAGTCTCTTCATATAGTGGGAATCTGACTTTTTCCAGTGGCACAACATTTGTCTGACCAACGGTGAATTTCGGAACTATTACCAATAATGACCTTGATATAGGTGCAACAGAAACGATCGTAATTGATACGACCTATCGTGTTATCAAAAGCGCGACGGCAGGATCGAATTATCTCAATAATGGTACATTTTCTTATTCTTCTACCTCAAGAGCAGCTTCTATCGGTGTCAATGTCCAAAAGCCAACAATCACTCTCACTAAGGTAGCTTCTCCAACTCTCGGGGATGCAGAAGATACAATAAGTTTTACCATTACAGCAAACAATATCAGTACTACAGCACATGCTTACGACCTTCGACTTACTGATCTTCTTCCATCGACCTATATGACCTATGTTACAGGGAGTCTTTCGCTCGTATCATTTTCGGGGTCTGAGGCAAATCTCCTGAGTATGAGTGGTGGTGGCAATGGTCTTACGATCGACGTACTTCCAGCTCTTTCTCAAGCAACAGTGACTTTCCAGGTAACACTCACAAATAGTGTACGACCAGCGGATATGTATACCAATCGTGCAGATATCATCTATGATACGCTGGATGATGATAGCTCTCTCTATGAGTGGACTGGGGCGACTCTCGCTACAGCACTTGTCACTATTCCAGATGTCAGCCTTTCTCATGTTATCACATCGACAAGTCTTACTGATACAACCAGCGCACTCTTTAGTGGGTCACTCGCTGATATCGCTCTCGGGGAACATGTGTTCTATACGACGACACTCGGATTTCCCGAATCAGTATCTACAGGTGTTGTTCTTACTCAGACGCTTCCTGCGGGGATGAAGTTCCTTGCTTGATATATACTTTTTGACTGAGTGAAGTCACATACGCTTTCTAGTATTTCGATAAGTCCAGATAATATCATTACGTTTAATCTTGGTGACGTCGATAATACTGGTATTGGTGCAGGTACAGGCATAGTCCTTGTCACAGAGGCAGTCATGCTGGATCATGTTCTCAATACTGCTGGAAGTATACAAACTTCTACTATGGAAGTAGATTATTCTGAGAAATCAAAATCAGTCAGTACGTTTGTCGAAGTAGTAGAACCAGCACTCACAATAGTGAAGGATTATTCACCAAATAGTGGAGATGCAGGGGATACAATACCTGTGGCGATCACTGTAACCAATACGAGCTTAGTACATGCCTATGATGTCGTACTTACAGATATAGCGCCATCCAAGCTCATACCATGAGTAGGATTTAGCGGTACTATTAACATCGGAACGCTTGCTCCAGGACAGATTGCTACATTCACCTATGATAGCATCATAGCAGGAACAGCATGACCAGGAGAGCTTCTCACAGGAACAGCAAGTGTCTTCTATACTTCACATCCAGGAGAGCCACTTGATGGCGAAAGGACATATACAGTTTCAGATACAGATTCTGTAACGATCATCAATACTGGCTCAATCCAACTCAATCTGCTCACAAATCCTGATGTAAAAATCTGAGATGTCTCCCAATATGAGATCAAAATCCCTGTCACTGAATGAACGATCAATACTCTTTCAATTTCAAGCCTTATACCAGCAGGTATGGTACTTATACCAGGAAGTGTCGTCATAACACCAGATACTGATGTGTCCTATTCTGGTAGTGTCATACCAGTGGCTACGCCAGATTCAAACTCTATCTGATCTACACAAACACAGACAGTTCTCTATGACTTTAGTACTGTTACCAATGCAAACGTAGATAATGGAACAACCGAGTATATCACGATACGCTATGATGCGGTGACACAAAATAGTACAGATACAAATAACGGAAATCAGAAAAATCATACAGTTTCAGCTCTCTATGATGGTATTGATACTAAATTATGATCTTCTCTTCCCATAACTATACGTGAACCAGTTATCGTACTTACGGTATCAAATACATATACCTATGGAAATACTGTTCCATATACATTTACGTTGGTAAATAATGGTCCAGCAACAGCATACGATCTTGATCTCTCCACACTTCTTCCCCCAGGAGTATCGTATACAGGAAGTATCACTATTACAAATTCTGGATGAGCAGTAAACCTTGTTCGAGTTGGCGATACATATACTCTGGATTCACTTCCAGTAAATTCAGGAAATCCTCTTGTATTTACGATCGGATGAGAAATCTCAGAATCAGTGCCAAATTATACTCCACTTACTCTCATAGGAACTGTTATTTATACTTCCCAGCCAGGTTCATATACTCCACCAATTACGAATTCTCTCACTCTCGAGCGTACGAGTATCGGCTGAGTCGATGATTATATCGATGCCAATAAGACGACAGCATTTACTGTAAATATTCCACTTCTTGATGAAGCTATAGGTGTCGTGGATATGAATGGGGGCGATGGAATTATCGGAGATATATTTGAGTATACGATCACGCTTACGAATACAGGAAATGTGGCTCTTACCAATATCCCTGTAATGCTCGATATCCCATCAGGATTTACTGGATTTACCATGATTTCGACTCCTGCAGGATCGATGAATCTTTCCACACTTACAGGATGAGCAAATAGTGTAGGATACCTTTCTCTCTCTGGTATTAGTATACCTATCGGTGGAAGTGTTACTATAGTCTACCATGTCACAGCACTTACTACTCTTGCTCCAGGTACCGTCATACCGACACAAGCGAATGTAGGAAATAGTGCAGAATGAGCCATCGGAGGTATGCCAAGTGTACCAGTGACGATCAATGCACCTGTGCTTTTATCGAGTGCAGTCGAGGGAGATAATAATGGAGGGAATCTTATTAAGGATGACCGCATTACTCATACGCTTACTCTTTCAAATAGTGGAACAGCTACGGGTAGCAATATAGTAGTGACTATTCCTTGGTCTGTATCTGGATCAACGTATGTTTCATGAAGTATCCTATTTCAAACAGGAACTCTGGTAGATACAGGATCAGTATTTATTAATACTTCCAGTTGAGTTATTACATTTACCATACCATTTCTTCCACCTCTTGCTCTCGAAACAGTGATTTTCCAGACGCTTGCTACTTGACCTGTAGGATCTCAGATTCAAACTCGTATTTCTGCAGAAGCTCAAGAAGGTGTCAAGACTGATACCATCAGCAATGTTCTTATCATTGTAAATAATACTCCAGGCCCAGGAGGTGGGTGATGATCGGGTTGAGGCTGAAGTCCTATTCCTTCAGGGATTTCTATACCGACTCCACCAAAACCACCTGAAGAAACCAAGAGTATCCCTCCGAAAAATGAAACCCCCCCGAAAAATATAAAACCTCCAGAGTCAGTAAAAAATACTCTTATTCAAGATGAATATACTCAATACCTCAAAGCAAAAAACGTCTTTCAGTTCTCATAGAAGAGGAAAGTATGGCAGGAAAAAAGATCATAAAAGATCCAAAAGTCCTCCCACAAACAGGTAGGGCAATCCTCTCTCGTGTGAAGAAACTGATCAATGCAAAACTCTCTCTAGAGGCACCTGAGTTCAAGAAATGAGGAGACACTCTCGAATCATATCTCGAAAATCTTCCAAAAGAAGATCGATCAAGAGATGAATATATAGTGACTCCTTCCAATAGTATGATCACCCCGATCAATACTGTCCAAAATGGAACCTCTGATTATAATAAACTCGTAAGTGGTCGTGAAATCGATGTAAACAAATATCTTAAGACAGGAGTCGTAACTTATCCAGGTACGAATAATACATGATTCTGAGGTATCGGTAACACTGTCATCTTCGGTCATTCTTCATATTGGAAGTCAGATTCAGGAAGATATAAAACGCATTTTCAGAAAATCATCGAACTCGAAAAAGATGAAGAGATCTGGGTATATAAGAAACAATCAGATGGAAGCTATAATCGATATCGCTATATCACTACTGATTCATACGAAGTGAAGCCATCTGAAGTTTCTATCCTCGATCCAGGCATTGGGAAAAATCTTACACTCTTTACGTGTACACCAATTGGTGGTATCAATGGAAGATGGGTCGTAAAAGCTAAATATATCAACGAAGAGAAGATTGTACTTGAAGAGAAGCTCTTCGGGACACTTCTGAGCGCGAAAGAAAAAAATGAGATTCAGACATATCGTTCTTCTCTCAAATCACTTTCACGCGAGCTTAAGAAACAGAGTCTTGAGAAAAAACACGAAGAGCTTCAAGCATTAAAAAGTTCTGCTTATAGGGATTACTACCTTCTTCAGCTGGGAAAAATCTATGGAGAACTCTAAAAAATATCCCCTCGTTATGAGGGGATATTTTTGAGTTGAAGTTTATCTTTTCGAGAGAGTTTTTTGATCGCATATTCTCGTTTTCGAGCTTCACTTTCGGTATCAAATGATTCTGAATAGACAAGATTTACCGGGATTCTTCCGCGGGTATATTTTGCTCATTTTCACTTATTATGCGTCTCTAGACGTCTTATGAGATCATTCGTATATCCAGTATAGAGGGTTTTATCTGAACATTCTACGATGTATATGAAATATTGATTCATAGTGGTATACTTTAAGGCTCAAATTTCTTCGGTGGATGGATCATGGATACGAGTACAAAACTGATAATCATAAGCAGAAACCATGCAGTAATTTTCTCAAATCCTACCATATGCCATACAGCGGATTGAGAAGGATATATCCAAACTTTACTATATGTAGCGATATTTTCGGCGATCCATATAAAGAAGGCAACGAGAAGAAATCCTATGCTAAGATTCATCGTATAATATTTTTTGTTCGGTCGAAAGTATATATGAGTTCTTCAAAATGTGAGAACCACAAATCCAATGATGATATATCGGAAATCCCAGATAAAATGATGTGAAAAAAAATTGATATAAATCCCAAAAGCAATCAAAAGAGCGTACACTTTCTTCGGATATCATACAAACCGAAATTCGAATATCCTCCATACACGAGCGATATAGCTTCCTACAGCAGAGTACATAAATCCTGCAAAAAGAGGGACACCCATAATCCCTAAATTAAACTCCCCAGGGTATATCCATGATCCTATCGAGGGGTGTGTTTTAAATATTTCCATTACCATTGCTACTCCATGGAATGTCGTTATGACTCAGACTTCTTTCCAAGACTCGAGTTTTGTTGCTACGAGAAATATCTGAAAGAGTATTGCAGAAATGAAGAGAAAATCATATCGATAGAGTATTCACTCAAAAGGGTAATAATACTTCGTGAGTATAATCATAAAGACAAGAAAGAACCCAAAAATACAAGCATAGGCTTGTCGATAGATGAAGATGAGAAAATCTCGAAAAAATTGATTCATATTACAACCCATTTTGCTTAATGAGGAGAAATATCATCTCTCCAAGTGTCTGAATCGCTACACCCATAAGGAAGAGTCAGAGGATCCGTATGATAAGGTGCGTTCCAGCTTCTCAGAGTTTTTTGATAGCTTTCCCACCAAACATGACGACAAGGGCAGTTATGATCGCAGCCGCGAGTATGGCTATTGTGCCATTGAGTACCCCATTTCCATGCATCGATATCACATAGGCCATACCTGGAGCTGAGAAGGTGAGTGGGAATGCGAGTGGTATGATGAGTCACTTGTTGAGATACTCATGGATGAGATGATCTCACTCGACCTTATTTATCTTCGTGGCATCTGCCTCTTCTCACTTCACCATAGAGAATGCTATGAAGAAGAGGATGATCGCTCAGGCGATACGGAAATATTCGGTTTTGAGACCGAAAAAAGCGAGGAGGTACTGTCCGAGAAAAAATGTAGCGAGCATAGCGATTAGAAGTACGAGGCCAAGTCGTGCTCCGTCTTTCCGATACTCTCTCTGTGTCGCACTCGGATGGAGTCGAGCGTAGAATGAAAGAGTCGTAAGTGGCTCAAGCAATGCGATAAGTGCGAGGAGCATGATGCCGATGAGAGTGAAATCAGGACTAAAAGACATGAGAAAAAATGAAAATATCTTTCTTACTATAGTAAAATCTCGTACGAATGCAAAATAGTATTAAAAAATAAATAAATAAATTGACTATATATAGTTACTCAATATACTTAATTAAGTATCTATATTTTTTAATCTATGAACAAGCATACATCCCGTCAACAGTCAATGAATGCCGATAGGCGAATAAAAAATGCAACAATAGCTCCAGAATTGAGAGACCAAAATTATGAAATATTTTCATCCCCGCATATTACGCCAGAATGAAATATCAAATTTAAGGTGTACGAATTTCCAATTCCCCCTCAATATCTCAACCATCCACTCCTCCAATGAGAAATGGGTATTGCCAAAATTTTTGTTTTTCACGGAAGTCAGTGAGATGAAATTCGAGGACTAATGATCGATGATGAAGTTATATTTTATGAGAAATATGCTGAGTATCACGAAAGAAAAGTACGAGAATTAAAACAAATAGTTGCTGCATGATCGAAGGTACAAGCGGTATTAGAAAAATAAAAAATCTCCCAAACTGGGAGATTTTTAGTTTGAGAGAAGAATAAAAGGGTTCTTCTCCTTTTTTGAAAGAAGTGATTATTCTAATTCGAGGTACTCATCGATCCGTACTTGCCACACGAATTCTTGTACGTGAGAGACGAGGATCATTGTCCCCTCATATTCATCGAGAGCTTTGGCGATCACAGGGAGGTGACGGAAGTTGATATGGTTGGTCGGCTCATCGAGTATGAGGAGTCCTGGTTTCTCGAGGGCGAGCTTCGCGAATACGACGAGTCACTTTTGTCATTCTGAGAGTGCTCCGATCGGAGTTGCCATGAGTTCACCCGTGATCAGGAATCCACTTGCGAAAGACCGGAGATCCTTATCGAGAGCCTTGCGACCAGATGCTTCGAAAAGACAGTCATATACTTTCTGAGAGAAGTCAAGATTCGAGAAATCTTGACGATAGTAGCCGATCTTCACATTCGGTCCGATGACGACTCATTTCGCTGTCCCTTTTGCTATCGATTCGAGAAGGGTAGTCTTTCCGATACCATTGGGTCCTGAGAGGAGAAGATGGCGATTTTTGCCGAGGGAGATGCTTGCTTGCATTTCTGCTGCTTGGTGATTGCGGATTACCTGAAGACTACTGATTTTGATGATTTCTCCACCGATACCTTCTTGGTTCGGGATTTTGAAATCACGTATCGTCTTGTCTTCGCGTCTCGCATCTCACTTCATCCCTTCGAGCTCTTCGGCTTTTTCGACCATTTTCTTTGCGACGAGTCGGAGCTTTCCTCACTTATGGGCAAATACATTTGCCTGATCTTTATTAGCTTGTATTTCTTTATCGAGTCTCGAATTAGCGCGGTTCTGTGCTTCTATGCTTCGCTCGACTTGCTCGAGAGCATCATCATAGTTTCCTACGAATTGTTCGACCTTTCGACTCCATATATCGAGATAGAGGATCCCATCAGTGAACGAATTCAGGAACTCTGCATCATGGGAGATCACGAGCACGGTTCCTTCATATTTCTGGAGAAATGAAGTCATATGCCATATTCCATCGGTATCGAGGTTGTTCGTCGGCTCATCGAGGAGGAGTATATCTGGCTTCTGTATGAGTGCTCATGCGAGGAGAAGACGTGCTTGTTGACCCCCAGAGAAGCTCGATATGATACGCAGAGTGAAGTCGGCGAATTTGATCTCTTTTGGTGGAGCAAAATTCACCGCATCGAGGACTTCAAGGATATCACGATCGATATTATGCGCGTCACTTCGAGAGTATTTTCGAAAATATTCCCCGAGAGTGAGCTCTTTATCTTCGGCATGCATCACTTGGCGAGCGATACCGATATGCTTTCCTGCAGTTACGAGGATGCGCCCTTCCTTTGGTTTGTACTCTCCAGTGATCATCTTGAATATTGTGGACTTTCCAGCACCATTCTGACCCATGAGGGTGATCTTGGATCATTCACGTACAGAGAAGCTCGTCTCATCGAGGAGCCACTTCGGTGCGATGTATCAATAGGTGACTTCGTCAAAGCGGATAATGACATCTCATTTAGACATAAACTAATTTGGTTATTTTCGCGAAGATTGTATAGAAAAATACAGAATTTCCAAATGGAAAGATGAGTTATTTTACTTAATAGAATTATAGGAGTATCATAAATATATACTTACCTTTTTTATTATGATACATCATCTTTCTCCTGAGTCGCATAAATCGAATCTTCTTTCATTTCATGGTATCTATGATGCGCATAATAGAGAAAGACTCCTTCAATTTCTCTGAAATCTCGATCCTAAGATGCGATATACTCTTCTTGAGTATGACATATCTGGTAATCCTTATCATTCATGACCAAAAGAGGTGAGCCTCCTAGAATTACAGAGAACTTCATCATACTCCCATGCTTCGCATCGATATGAAATCCAAGATGAAGGAGGAAGTATAGTCTGTAGTATAGCTATATCTTATCCTTCGATCTCGAAGAATGTTCCAGCTAAGGTAGCGAGAATACTTCATTAAAATATTCTCAGAGGAGAGTATTTTTTGAGTCAAATAGTGTCCAGAGGGGTGGGATCCGCGCTCTCTGCCGCGCGTACCCCACTCGAATGTCGTCTTGCTTCGCAAGTCTCGTTCTCGGGAGTATGACTCTCGAATACTCGCTTAAGCTCGTTTCGAACCGCGCACCGGCTCTCTCGCTTCTCAAAGTGATTTTGGTCACTTCTCGTCCTCACTCCGTTCGGAATAGCTCGATTCGATTCCCCAAAGTACTCATACTAAAAAATCTCACATAGGTGAGATTTGTGTATCGCGATGGTGCCCAGGGGGGGAATCGCGGCTCTCCGTCGCCGCCCGACTCTCTCGCTTCTCGAAGTGACTTCGGTCACTTCTTGTCCTCGTTTCACTCGGAACAGCTCGATTCGATTCCCCCATACATTTTGATTTTAAAAATACTCTCTGAACGAGAGTATTTCGAAAATCAATGGTGCCCAGGGGGGGAATCGAACCCACGACCTTAAGCTTAGAAGGCTTCTGCTCTTCCACTGAGCTACCCGGGCAAGAGGTGAGGAGAGAATAGTGAGAAAGATTTTTTTGTCAAACAGAATTCAGGGGAGTCGGTATCTAGATTGTAGGAGCTTTCTTTATCGTGCGCCTTCGAGTATCGCGCTTCTTGCTTTTATCAAAATAATATACTCCATCGACATAGATGATCTGCCACCATTTCTTCCCGAAAAAATATCCACAGATGGCTCAGGTACATCATACAAGAAAGTATGCTTGATCCGACATAAGAATATCGGTTATGGCGATGAGGTTTTGAAGCGGGATGATACCATTTCTGACGAGTACTACAAGGGTGCAAAGATAGATCATTCCTGCAATGATAATAAAAAGTATCATCATAAGAAAAAGATAGAAAAAACGTTTCATAGTGAGTATTAATAGGATATGATTATGGTAGCATGTTTTCCCAGAGAAAGCAAGAATACTCGTAAAATGATCATATTCTATTTTTAATAATGAAAAAATAGTTCATCAATGGTATTATCTTGGAATTTTTGTATTTATGACAGAGATGTGATACTATTTCTCATATTACTATATACTTTTTATGTCTACTATAGAATCTACGAATCCTTCAGACGACTATATTCTTCTCGGATCGATAGAGTCCACATCAGAATCTGAGATTATTGCTTTCGTAGAGAAAGCAAAGATCACACAGAAAGAGTGGGCAAGTCGACAAGTTTCCGAAAGAGTAAGACTACTTCGGAAGGTATACGATCGATCTCTCGAAAAAAAAGAAATGCTCTCGCAAAGTGTCGCCACCGAAATGGGTATGCCCATACGTCTTGCTCGGGATGAAGTGCAATATGGACTCAATTATTTCCTCTGGTATCTCGATCATGCAGAAAAATATCTCTCTCCTGAAGTGACTTTCGAGAACGATAGAGAAATCCATACTGTCTTCTATGAACCGAAAGGAGTCATCGCCGCGATCACTCCTTGGAATTACCCTTTTATGCTGTTTGTATGGGCATGTATCCAGCCACTCCTCGCTGGGAATGCAGTGATATGGAAGATATCGAAGGAAGTCATACTTACAGGGAAGCTCATCGCAGATATCTTCCGAGATTCAGGATTCCCTGAATCTGTCTGGCAAGAGATCTATGGCGATGGAAAACTTGGGGATTTCCTCACGGATCAGACTATCGATGGTATCACATTCACTGGGAGTACCCAAGTCGGAAGATGACTTGCCAAAAAAGCACAAGAAAAATGAATCACTGCCATTATGGAGCTTGGTGGATCAGCACCAGGGATCATCTGTGAGGACGCTGATATCGATAGCGTCTTAGAGACGATATATTTTATGAGATTCTCGAATTCTGGACAGATGTGTGATGGACTCAAGCGCCTTATCGTACATACATCACGATATGAAGAACTCGTTCAAAAATTATCCGAGCGACTTCTTTCGAAAAAAATCGGAAATGCACAAGATGAGTCTATCGATATATGACCACTTGTATCAGAACACCAATTATGAGCAGTTACATCACAATTGAACGATGCTCTAGAAAAAGGTGCTACGATACTTGCTAAAAATACCCCAGAGAGTATATATAACTGATCTTATATGTCACTTTACCTATTAGGAAATATAAACAATGATATGTCTGTATGGAAAGAAGAAGTATTTGGTCCGATACTCCCAATAGTATCATATAAAACATATGAAGAAGCTATACAATTAGCAAATGATACGCAGTATGGACTTGGAGCGTATGTATTTACGGAAGATAAAGATGTATTTCACCGTATCGCATGATCGATAAAAAGTGGTATGGTCCAGATGAATAATGTGAATTACTGCATTCCTGAGGATCCATTCTGAGGATATAAATCATCCGGAATAGGACGTGAACATGGAA
The DNA here is from genome assembly GCA_043770315.1 of Candidatus Altimarinota bacterium. Classification (GTDB taxonomy): domain Bacteria; phylum Patescibacteriota; class Gracilibacteria; order BD1-5; family UBA2023; genus JAGOMW01. The sequence continues at coordinate 15,273 of JAYVIJ010000020.1, forward strand.
AATGGTGATTCCATGAGCTGTGTAATGTGAAGGTTATCAGCCAACCAAAATAATCTTTATTATGACCCAATCTGCATTATTTGCATCAATATCAGTCTTTCTCTACTTTGTAGGATTTATCCCCTATATATATCATGTATTTCATGGGAGAGTCGTTCCGCATCCATTTAGTTGGACTATATGGTTTATTTTTTCGGCGACAAATTGCTATATCCTTATGGAGGTAAATGGTATAGATTGGTCATTCATGTCTCTTGTCTTGAGGACAGGAGCTCTCCTTATAGGGCTTGCATGTGGATGGTGGTTTATTCGCAAGATTCATATCTCAAAATTCGATTATCTTGCATTGATTCTCGCATTATTCGTGATTGTTTGTATCAATTTCTATGGCATGAAGCAGGCAGTCATAGCGATGGTCACGGTCGATATCATTGTCCTCCTTCCCACACTCAAGAAAATCTGGCTCGATCCTCGAACAGAAGATGCATTTGCGTGGCTTACTACAGGACTTTCACAGGCATGCCTCCTCATATCTCTTCCATTTTTTACTTTTGAAAATTCTTTTTTTTGGTTCTATGCTATTTGTGTGAATCTTTTGGTTGGTCTTTTTATCCATCTTCGGTTCGCACATAAATCCAGAACGATTATTTGGAGGATCGAAAAAGTATTTTTTTCCCTAAAAGAAAAAATTAGTATCATTTTTCTTGCTTTGAAAAATAAAGTATAGTACACTTTCATTCTCTTCTTACAAAATTTTTTACCCTATATCTCCTTCTTCTTATGTCTCTCACTTCTTCCAATCCTCTCGAATATTCTACTACTTGGATCGATATCATCAAGCAGAAGAAAAAACCCAATAAAAAACAAGGAGAGTGGATCATCTCCGAATCACTTCATAATTTCTCTGAACACTTTAACAAATGATGGCTCGAAAATAGAAAATCAGTCACCCAATGAGGTATGTGGGCTGCTACCGAATATGCTGGAAATGGAGCAATATTTTCTGATATTCTCGGTCGTGAATATATAGACTGGCTTGGAGGATATGGACTATTTTCTCATGGGTGGTCTCACCCAGATATCGTCTCAGTCGTCCAGGCTCAGCTAGCACTCAGTCCTATGCCTTCACAAGAGCTTATCGATCCACTTCGTGGAGTCCTTGCCAAGCTTCTTGCTGATATCACTCCAGGAGATCTGAAATATAGTTTTTTCTGTGCGAGTGGGACAGAAGCCAATGAATGAGCGATCAAACTGGCGAAAATGTATACGAAAAAATCAGCATTTATCTCTACAGTGAATGCATTCCACTGAAAAACAATGGGATCACTTTCTATGATGGGAAAGGCACTCTATCGAGATCCTGTCGGTCAGATGTACGGAGGTCCTGTATACTTCGTGGAGTATGGAAATGCAGAGGCTATGAAGACTCAGCTTGAGACTTGTAAAAAGCTCGGTATCGGAGTGGCAGGGGTCATCATCGAGCCGATTCAGGGAGAAGCATGAGCGGTCGTACCGCCAGATGACTACTGGCCAAAAGTACGTGCAATGACCAAAGAGCATGGTGCACTTCTTATCGCAGATGAAGTCCAGACTGGGCTCGGGCGTACCGGAAAGATATTTGGAGTGGATCACTGGTGAGTGACTCCAGATATCATGACCCTCGGGAAGTCACTCGGATGAGGGGTCATGCCGATATCAGCATTCGTCTCGACCGAAGAGATCTGGCAATGTATGATGTACCCCAATCCCTTCATCCATACGACTACGACTGGAGGGTGAGCACTTGCTTGCTCTGCAGCTATCGCGGGCATCCATGTGATGCTGCGGGATAATCTCCCCAAACAAGCACAAGAAAAGGGGGATTATATGATGGCTCGACTTCAGGGTTTTGTGAAGAAATATCCAAAGATTTATGAGTCCATCACAGGAAAGGGGCTTCTGATCGGACAGCACTTCAACTCGAAAGAGATCGGATATCAGATCGCTTCAGAGTTATTTCAGCGCTGAGTCCTCGTAGGAGGAACTCTCAATAGTGCCAAGACGATCCGTATCGAACCACCGATCGTCATCACGTATAAGCAGATCGATAAGGGTCTCAATATTCTCGAAGAGACTCTTGAATTTGTGAACGCGCAGATCGAAAAAGAGGGAAGATCTACTTTTTTTGAAACTATTAGAAAATATATTCATGAAAAAACATCATAGAAATATTTGCAATTTTTCCCCTACTTCCTTATAATGAGAATTATTCTCATAATTAATAATATTATCTCTTATGTCTACCAATAATCCTTTCCTCTCCGCTCAGACTCAGATGCGTACTGCCTATGAATTCCTCCAGGGGCAATATGATGAGCAATTTCCAGTACTCCTTGCTCCAGATCGAGTGATCGAAGTATCGATTCCAGTCAAGATGGATTCGGGAGAGATCCGAGTATTCACAGGATACCGCAGTCAACACAATGGCGCACGTGGTCCATATAAAGGAGGAGTCCGCTACCACCAAGATGTCACGAAAGATGAAGTCATGGCACTTTCTTCTTGGATGAGTATCAAGTGTGCGACACTCGATCTTCCACTCGGTGGAGGGAAGGGTGGGATCATCGTCGATCCGAAAACCCTCTCGAAACGAGAACTCGAAGCTGTATCGCGTGGATGGGTGCAGAAGCTCTATAAGTATATCGGCCCACTCGATGATGTCCCTGCCCCAGATGTGAATACGAATGGTGAGATCATGTCATGGTTCGTGGACGAATATTCGAAACTTGTCGGTCACTGGACTCCAGGGACATTCACGGGAAAGCCTCTCTCGATCGGTGGATCTCTCGGGCGAGATACAGCCACGGCACAAGGTGGACTCTATGTCCTCGAAGCCTATATGAAGTCACGATGAGATACTCTCGTCGGGAAGAAGGTCGTCATCCAATGAGCTGGAAATGCCGGACTGAATATGATAGAACTCATCGCGAAGACGGGCGCTATCCTTATCGGGACTTCAGACTCGCATGGAGGTATATTTCATGAAGAAGGCCTCGATATCGCGAAGATCGTCGAACTGAAGAAAAATAAAAAATCCCTCTCAGAGTACGCATGAGTCAAGCATATCACCAATGGTGAACTCCTTCGTCTTCCATGTGATATCCAGATCCCAGCAGCCCTCGAAAATCAGATCACCTCTGAAAATGCTGATAAGATCCAAGCATCTCTCATCCTCGAACTCGCGAATGGTCCTATCACTCCCGATGCTGATACAGTACTCTTTACAAAATGAATCCCCGTCATCCCAGATATCCTCGCGAATGCTGGTGGTGTGACAGTATCCTACTTCGAGCAAGTCCAGAACTCGATGAACTACTACTGGTCACGAGAAGAAGTACAGGAAAAATTAAAATTAAAAATGGAGACCGCACTGAAGGGAGTCCTCGCCTCTGCAGAAGAACATAAGGTCATGCTCCGTACGGGTGCCTATGTCGTCGCTATGAAGAGGATACTGGAGGCGATGAAGGTGAGAGGAGAGTAATAAGATCTCTAAAAAAATTCCCACTCGAAAGAGTGGGAATTTATTGAATAATAAAGAATATTCTGGTAGAGTGTGTTCATGAATGAAAAGTCACTTACAAAAAAAGAAAATGATCAACTTTTAAATAGGTGATTTTTTGTAAAAGATTTTATAAGTTTCCCTTATTTTACACTTATTCTAACACAAACCCTCGTTTGATTTATTATAGTAGGTATTCTCATACCTTTTCTTATTAAATTAATAAACTCTTGAGAAGTAGTAATGTTTTTCCTTATGGGATTTATTATGTTTTTTATACTGATATTAGCATGATCAGTAATAATTCCAGCAATGAGATATTTGCTTTTATCAAAAATATTTTACGGGAAAAATAGTATCTATATGGCGTGAAGAATGGCACAGAGTGTAGATGATATTTTATGAATCGATAAATATAGGATATCAACTATGCTTTCAGATATATTTAAGACAAGTTCATTATATCCATGAAAGACTTTGCTTATAAGAAATAAACAAGGGAGATACGTAGAAACTACCAAAAATTCACAAATGATTTTAATGGGTTTCATAGCTGTATTGAATCTTTTTTTTCTAATAGGTGTAGGAGGTATTTTATGAGTAAAAATCTATATATTAGTCCTCGTTTTATTTTATATAGGAAAAATTCTATATGATTCCTCCCATCCCCTCTATGCCTTCGGTAATCTCTGAGAAAAGATTCAAAAGCTCACTCCAAAAATAGAAGAGAAGTCCCATGAGGTACAAGATAACTTTCAGAATGATATGAACTTCTGAGTTCTCTCAGATGGTTTCGATTCTCTTTCTTCGGACTTTTCTGAGATTATATCACTTGTCATTAGGATTGAGAAGGTCGAGAAGCGAGCGAATAAATGAAACCTCTTTGACTCTGAGAAATATATTAATTCTCTGAGATCAGATATCGTCAAACCACTGAAGTTTCTGAAGTCATTTTTCGAAGAACAGAAAGCAGAGCTATTGAATTCTCAGAAAGAATTTCAAAAGGTCAGAATAGGTTGACTAAGTGAGCTTTCATCTTGATCTGAATTATCATCAAAACGAAATGAACTCATTCTCGTCGAACTTACAGAGAATATAGGAAAACTCGATGAGATGATTGAGAAGATATGATAAAAATAGCTAAAAATCCCACTTTCATGGAGTTTTTTACATCACCTTTCCAAAATCTTTTTTCCAAATATATCGGTCGAGGATATAGTGCGCGAGCTGTATCGATCAGAGTCATGCTACGATTAGGGAAATTCCGAGAGGAGAGGTGATGGTATCATAGAGATATCCTCAGAATATACTTGATCGTGATTGCCAAACAAATTGATCCCAAGAGTACTCTTCTATGAATGCGAAAAGTATGAGGCTTGCCGGAAGGAGGAGATATATGTACTTGAAGATACTTTTTTGGAAAAGTGGGTGATATTTCTCTTTTTCTTTGAGAGTGCTTCCGATGATGATACCATAATAGTTCATCCCGTGGACGAGCATATTCCCAAATCAGAATATGATAGCACTATTGTAGTATACTATCCCGAAATACCATACGAGTGCAGTGCCAAGAAGATAGAAATATTTCAGAGGATTCGACTGGTGTCAGGAGAATGAGAGAACAAGCTGCAATATAGTGTAGAGGAGGATCGCAAGAAAGTAGACGATCCATATATATGGCATCGTAGGGAGGATATCAGCGATCAGAGCAAATTCTCCTGCCTCAAACCACTCAAATGATATCGACTCATAGTGGGTCCACCAGTAGAGCATCGGTATGATCGTCACAGTCCACATCATGAGCATATCTCCTCTATTTTTCCAGCTACTCCATATTCCTTCAGGGGATTCTCTTCGACTATAGAGCATCATAAAACCTACTTGCTGTTTGATAAAGTGGAATACCGCAAACCACGCAAGGATATATATCGGTAGGATATACAACTCCCGCCCAGAGAAGTATCCGATCCATCACGCGATCACGAGGAGAGAGAATGAAAATATCGGTACGGCTATGAGGAGTGATCTATTGCGTTTCATATTTTCTCTATGAAAGTATCCTCGATAGAGACTTCCCCATACATGACCGACATCGAAGATAACAGTAAAAAAGAAAAACCAGATAGGACTATACTCGGGATATATCATCCCTGGAAAAAAATATGATCCTCCTATCGCAAAACAGAGAGCCAGGAAAAACGGCATGAAGAAAAAAATCCCATCAAATCAAGCATTATAGAGAAACCATTTGGATTGGTGATTTTTCATAAGATTTTACCGTTGGAGTTCTCTTATCTGAGGATCTTGTATCGAGAAATACTCTATAGCGATATCGATGATTTCTCGTGCTTCTTTGCTCGCATCGTGACCCATATTGCATACGTAGAGATCGATAGCAATATACTCTTCTTCCGGAAAAGTGTGTATGCTCATATGAGATTCTCAGAGGAGATAGAGTCCTGTGAACGCTCATTTCGGATTGCTAAAATCATGAAAAATATTCCCTAAGATCGTCATACCCTTCTCTTGGATAACACATGCAAAATACTCCTGTACTGATGACATAATACATTCTGCAAAATTATATTTTGCTGATCTTCCATCGAGGATGATATGGATTCAACATCTAGGCATTATTGGTAATTCAGGGGATAAATCCAGAGATTTTTGTTTCTTCATCAAAATAATGATAGGCAATATTATTCTCTACGGTATTTATTTCTATACCACTTCCATCGAGTTCGATCGACTGTTCTACGCTTATAGGGCGTATGATATCCATTTTTGCTCCCATGACAAATCCGAGGTTTCACATTGTATACTGCATATATCGGGCATAGCCTCTGACATAAGAGAATACGGCAGATAAGGTTTTTCCGACACACTGAAAACATTTTCTCGTATGCTGTACTTCGGCGACTTGTGCTACGAAGATCCCATCTTTTTTGAGGTGAGCATGTACATTGGTATAAAACTCTTTCGAGTAGAGTTTTGAGAGGATTTCGATATGTGGATTCGGGAAATCAGCGATGATAAGGTCATAAGTTTCAGTGACTTTTTCTATAAAGAGAAAGGCATCATCATAGATAACATGGACTTTCGGATCATGAAATATATCACCATTATATGCGACGATATCTCTATCGGTCGAACATATTTCTATCATCGTAGGGTCAAGCTCGCAGAGAGTGATAGAGGATATATTGTTATATCCTATGAGTTCATGTGCAAGGAGTCAGTCACCACCACCGAGGATAAGTACAGAGAGCATATCTCGTTCTTTGAGTACGCTCATAGGATAGTCGACCATAGCTTCATTGTAGAGATATTCTTCTTTTGATGAGAATTGGAGATCTCCAGCAAGAGTAAGCCTGAGATCATCAGTTGTTTTTTCTACGATGATTTCCTGAAAATTACTAGTATAACGAGTGATCATGCTATTTTATGTAGGGATGATATAGGTAAGGGTTCATCAATTGGATGTTTGGACTGCTAATACGTTATCCTTGATTCCAGCGCTGATAATGTCATCCTCCCAAACCATATCTGTACCACAAATAATATAGGAATTTTCATCGATGAGCACGATCTGACCATCATCTTTCATCATAAGGAATCGTGCTGTTGCAGCATTTGCCTCACTTGGAGAGAGGCAATAGACGAATTTTTGGAAGTAGAGTATTTTTGCTTGTTCGTCTGGAGTGATCTTGGTTTTATTTCGATCGATGATGAAGTAGCCAGCATCATTTTTTGCGACGATCGCATCGGTATCTGTATCATCATATTCTCTTACGAAACTAAAATTAGTAGATGCAGGAACATTATCCCATCCAGGGACGACCTTCCCGACACTTTTATCGATATGATACTTTGATCCATTGGTGATATTGAAGAGGATATTCCCATATGGATCGAGAGTCCAGTTCTCGACGTATTGATCCTCAGGGAAGACGATCTTATCAGAGATTTGTACAAAGTTATCGATCCAATACCAGTAAGGATTTGATTCAGTAGAACGACTATCTTCGATCATGAGTACAAAGTGTTCTCATCCATTTGGATCAGTATAGCTCCTCCAGCCATAATAATCTACGAAATTTCTTACTTGTGCGAGTTGCTCATGTTCTTTCGAGAATATAATAGGATAGAAATAATTATCATCATAGGTGATAAACATATCGAAATCCCCAAGAGGAGTGAGTTCTCATTTGTCACCATCTGCTTCCACCTTAAGCACGGTCTGAGCAAAATCTTTGAAATAGAGAAGTTCCTTCCCGACTTTTGCTATGACATGAGGGACTCCATCGGTGACCCTGAAGCAGTATATATTGCTCACTTGAAGAGAGAAGAAAATGCCCGTATCCATATCGACAACATCGACGAATTGTATCTTTTTCCCAGAAATACTTTTGGATTCTTTGTAACAAAGTGCGTACGATACTTTTGTATCCATGAGTACTATATCGGCACTATCATAGAGTATAGGTCGGATATCTCATTGTATACTTCCATTTGGATACTGGATCGCTTCGTAGGGTCAGAGTTCTCGACCTCAGGCAGAAAGAGTATAAGACATAATAAAATATAAATATTTGATAAAATTGTTTTGAAATTTTTCCTAAATGAGGAGTTCAACTTTGAATCTAAATGCCTTCTACTTGAGTCCTCATGTCGAGCTCACTGTTGTTGAGGCGACTGTTGCTACTTGTTTTAGTTCGATGAATTCGCTTAGAATCATTGTCACAACTATTCCAATAATTATACCAGGAAGGAGAAAGAACGATCTTGGTACTTTCGGAGAGAAGGTCGCACCGTATGCTATAGTCAAGGCAAGTATATATAAGAAGATTATCATACTTCATAAAGATATGAGGCTCGACATCAAGGCAAAAAAGAGAACAAAAAAGAGAATAATTCCGGTCAGCCATCAGGATCAGAGATCTTCAGGATTATATTTTCTTCATGCATTGAGTACGATGATGATAGTATATACAGGGAGTATCATGAGAAATATCCAAAACCACCAAGATCCAGAAAGTCCTCCTATAGCTCAAAGAAGAGTCATAATAGCAGCAATGATTGGTCCTCGAGTCATAGAGAAAAAAATTAAGAATGAGAAGTATAAAGGAGGGTGACACCATTATATGTATCGTCTGTAGTACGATATTCTTGTTTGCGAGATATCCATGAGATACAGTTATTCATATCTGTATATGCTGAAAGTACAAGATAACTTCATTTGTCATCGACTGTTTGGGGTATAATCTTTTCTTGATAGATATACCGACTTTCATCATCGATATTTGTATAGAATTGCTCGGTGTAGATTTCTCTTCCATATCTTCCGAATCTCCATTTTGCGAGATATTTCTTACTATCTTCTTGAAATACCCGAGAGGTATAGGGGATATGTTTTCTTATGATTTCTTGATCTTCAGGGGAGTAGGATTCGATATTTTCCCATACGACAGCAAATATAAGCTTATCTTGGGGGATCATGCTTTCCAGAGGATTTGCAAGGAAACACTTTTTGTCAGCAACAAGCTGGAAGAATTTTGCAGCGAAATCCACATCAGTAAGAAAGAATTCGAGAGGAAAATACGATAATAGTGCATCGATCTTCTGTCATTGGAATGTGACATAATCATCGTCTATGATATTCATATCATAGATATCACCAATAAGGATATTTTCTTCTCAGAATACTTCAGAGAGTATATCTTTATAGGTACGACAGACAAAGTAGTCCTCATTCTCATAGGAGTATGCCGTGAATATGGCGATTTTCTCCCAGCCATATTGCTCTTTGCGAGTTTGCCACCAAGTTTTTGTATATTCGATGATATTTTCATTTTGGTTTGTATGTCACTCTGGAGTGAGTATGCGAGCAGGATAGTGAGATTCACATATCATTCCTGGCGTATTTGCATTTGTCTCGAGAAATTTGAGAACTCAATTTTTATCTTTCATGATATCATACCGAGCGATAAACTCTTCCTCATAGGGAAATTCTTCTCGAAAGAGGCTATGAAATCCGATGAAATCTTTAAGATTTTCGGAGAGATCTTTGAAATAAAATCTATATGCCTTTTTGAAAATAGCATTTACCTTTTCTACTATAGAACTCATCTCTCTATACTCATCCTCAGAAACAGAGATAAATGTTTTTGTATCGATATATTCAAAGTGTTCTGGATGAAAGTCCTGAAATTGAAACTTCTCACAGAGAAATGAGTGCCAAAATTTTGGGGAGTAAGTCTCACGGAATGTATCAGGAAAGTTTTTAAGTTGCATTATCCGCCTCATTTAGAAAATCCACCACCTCAAAATGAACTGACTGAACTGGAAGAAGATGGCGAAGAAGACTTAAATGATGATCAAAATCCTCCAGAACTTCGAATCCCTGACGAACCACCATATGATACTGATGATTTCCCTATATTATTGATGAGCGCTGTCCCATTGCTCCATTCAAGCATGAGAAATATCGGAAGCAGTATTGCAAGTCATCCGATATAAGCCATACCTTCTTTGAGACTCAGAGGTTCTGTAGTTCCGCTAGAGCTACTTCCACCGAGTGCACTACTTTTTTTCCATTTCTCTGTTCCACCACCATTTCCTATTTTTATTGTGTTTGACTTTGTAGTTTTGAGTACATCTTTCCTATACTTGAGATATTCACTATTTTTCTCAATGACATACTCCTCATAGTATCATATAGAGGATATAGTATTGAGTGTAATTTTGATATTTTCTAGAGAAAATGTCTTTCATAGTGCTCATTTATAATAACTATCGATAGAGTTTGATGCATCAGTGTCGTATAATTTTATGTACTTGAATCCATTCTTCATAAGAAATTCTTTTGAAGGGAATTCCTCGGTATGATACGTAACGATACTTTCTTTAAAGCCTATAGCTCACTTTACATAGCTGTCGATACGTGCGATATTCCAATTTGGTGTGGTATCATTTTCATCAAAAAGAAAGAAGTGAGAACCCAGAGAACGGCTTTTGTATTTTTCTCCCATTTCCTGTATGAGTTGTTCCATAGGGTTCTTGAGCCAGTCAATATGCTTCCAAGAAACCAAAAATAATCCAGCCTCGAGGGTCTTGGATATGCTATTTATGGTAGGAACTCGGTTAAAGTTATAGACGGTGTTTATTCATCAGAGTTTTTTTAGGGTTTCACCCACTATTACCATTTCAAGAGGAAAAAGATGGATAATAGAAAGAGTATTTCCTTCGTATCACTCTGAGAGTATTTGATTGAGAAGATTTTTTGCATTCACAAAAATCTCACTCCAATAGATATTTTTGAGCCATATATCCATATCTGGAAAATATTTTCAAAATAGCTCAATATCTGATGAATAAATATTCATGAAAGGAAGAAACTTTGCCTCTCAAAGATATTCATAACTCCAGTTTCTTTCATCACTTCATGCGAGATCTCCCCAAGGCTCCTTTTTCGTTATATCGATCCATTCTTTGAGGTCTTTCGCGAGGGAAAAACGGTAGGCAGTAGAGGTCATAATTTTAGTAAGAGTAAAATACGATACTTACGATAAGAGAGAAAGCAATGATAAGTGCTTCTAATACCATCCCTAAAGCTTCATTTTGATCAATTACAAGTTCTTTTTCGACTCATCGAAGTTTCGTGACGATCCACAGGAGAAAGTTCTGAGCAAACATCCCAGTCATTCCAAAAAATATCGTCATTCACACAGAAGGAAAGAATACTTCAGGGGCAAGAAAAGTATGATCGATAGTATATCCTGTAAAAAAAATCACAGAACTAATCATGATCCCTTGACCGATGATATTTCCTCGTACAATTCGAGCTATTGCTTTATTTTGTACGTTTAAGAGAGCATGTTTCACGTTAAATGGTGTCCACCATTCAAATATAGCTATATTCGCAAGGAATAAAAAAATACCGATAATAAGATAGAGAAACCCTCAAATAATAGTTATTGCGAGAAGATCCATAAAGAAAAAGTTATAAAAAATATTGAAGAAGAATTTCTATTTGTGTATGGAGTATAGCTCTATTTTGTATGAGATTTTCTTTTGTTTCATCTTTTCGTAGTTCAGTGATATGAAGAGATCCTATGAATTCTCATCCTAAAGCCTGGAATTGTTTTGCATCTTTTTCTAGGGAAGATATATCTTGAATTCGTTCATCAAGAGTATAGTGAAGATAGAGGAGAGAATCAAGAAGATTTTTATTTTTCTTCGATGTTATAGGGTCTGTATCGATATTCTTGATATCGTCGAGACTATATTTTTTCCCACTATTCATTTCTATAAGATCGAATTTTGTATCATAGGCTACAAAATAATCTTCTTTGTACATTCATGAGAAAAATCGAGTTATGGTATTGAGAAACGATTCAATATTTTCTTTTATAAAATGTTTTTCGTCGACGAAAATACTGAGTAATAAATGGGGAAGATAATAATCTTCCATTTGAGAGTCATTTTTTATAGATATTTCTATTTTTATACCCTCTAGGGTATATATAGTTTTCGTATATTTCGTACCTATATTTATTTTTTTCTCGAATGTATCTCCTGCATTTTGAAGTGATAGTATTATCATATCTGCTATAGCCTTTTCTTTTTCTTCTACGATACTCCTTTGGTCAATAGGTGTAAAAAATGTAACTATTTCGAGGAGAGAGCGCATAGGTGTATTGGGGTAAATATATGAATCCTTGGAGATAAAATTTTTAGAGTCACATAGTATTTTTATACCAATCATGAAAATGTTTTGTTCCTATTTCCATAGGATCATGATACGGTCAAGTAAGCTCATCATGAGGAATATTTTCATATTTTTGTCTTTCTATGAGAGCTTTTCTTCATGCTTCTATCCTTTCAGCAAGTATGTCATCTTCTCAGACGGTCTCCATATAGGCTGCTTCTTCCGCCTCGATGAGTCCATCATGAGCATTCATATGGTAGAAAAATTCTACTTTATTCATCGTCAGCTCAGGAGATATCGGGTGGAGCGTAGAAACAGTAAGAGTATACGGATAGACTTCTATCATAAGATTTGGATAGTATGCCATCCAAATTGCTCAATATTCTGGAAGCATCCCATTTCCTTGCTTGAGACATTTTTCACGCCATTTTTGGTATATCGGGGTAGTATTATATGATGTTTTCGGGTTTGATTTGACGCTTTGTATGTGCCAACCATCGCCCTGTATTACCGTAAGGTCTTTTAGACTTACCATACTTGAAAGTCCTGGATGGTACGGGATAACATGGTAGTCATCACCGTATACTTCTATGAAAGTTTTCCAATTATAGTGGCATTCATGATATTCAGTACGATGATATTTATAGTTTTGGAAATTTATTTCTTCATGATATCATATCTTTTCGAGTTTTTTTGCTATATTTTGTTTTCCCTCAAATAAGAGTCATCTCCAGTTTTCTACTTCCCATGTTCGCAGATGTTTCGAGAGATTTTCATCAAAATGTGGACTACATTTCATTTTTCCAGATAAATTCCATGACCATTTATGGAGTGGGCAAGTGAGAGATTTCGTATTTCCTTTTCATTTTTGTATGATTGCCTGACGATGTCGACATATATTTGATACGATTTTTATGCCATCTTCAGTATGTACAAGCATTCGTCCATCGTACTCATCTGACAATGTCGAATAATCACCTATATGAGGAATAGTATATTCATGTCCGAGATAGTGCGGTGCATCTTTAAAAATCATCTCCATTTCACGGTTAAAAATCATGACATCTCTATAGATTTGTGGAGATAATTCCTTCATGGATAAGAGTTTAATTTTTTAGAAATATAGTATCAGTATACTCTATATTTTTTCTAATCAAGTAGCGGTAGTAGCATTTATGTTTCTATCATGATATTTTCATGCTAACAAATCTCGTTATTTTCGTCAGGAATTTTACGAATCAAGATAGTGGTATTATAGGCGGGACTCGTTAGTTTCCGTCGTGCGCAGATTTTCTTGCGAGAAATACCAAACTCAATTGGTATTTTTTGCCTCGATTCTCATTCCACCAGTCATGCTCTACTCGAAAAACAAAAAAACCACCCTATCGGGTGGCATTTATTTTTCTGGTGGGATTGGCGGGGCTCTGCGCTCTCCGCCGCGCGCTGGCTCTCATCATTCTCGAAGTGCTATCTGTAGCACTTATCGCACGCTCATTTTATTCGCTAGCATTCGGATTCTCGCCCCGGCATCAAAAGTTGCCACTTAAAAACCCCACTTTCGTGGGGCTTTATGTGACAAATGGTGGGATTGGCGGGGCTCGAACCCGCGACCTTGGCCTTAAAAGGGCCCTGCTCTACCAACTGAGCTACAATCCCGAAACGTTGGTGGAAAGACCCAAAATGGGACAGACGGGCGTATCATATAAAAAATTCACTTTTTGTCGAATTTTTTTTCATTTTTTCCTCACTTTCCTTTTGCAATAGAGAAAAAAAAGCATATATTTAGCTTATTCATACCTCTCCTCTCACTCCAGATGACTTCACCAAAGGAGCCCACACAGAAGCGGAAAAAAACTACTCCAGTCAAACTTTCAATATTTGAGGCTGGTCTTTTTCGACAGTATCTCTCGGTTCTCCTCATTTTTGTTCTTTTTCTTTCCCAAACCATACAGGTTTCATGGTTCGATAAGGCTCTAGCTGATGCTAAGGATTATCGTGATATTGTTTCAGTGATCGTTGATGAGGATTCTTACAATCAGCTTCGTCCAAAAATACGTCGTTATGCGGAGGATATTCAATCAGAATTAAAAACTACTCGCGTAAGTATAATCGTGACTCCAAAAAATATCTGACCAGAGATTGTAGCGGCACATAATGAAAAACTCTACTATGAATGAGATGGAAAGTCAGGTATATCCTCACTTGTGGGTACAGTACTTATCGGAAATATCCCAATTCCAGTAGTTCATAAGGATGGACTTTCTGTTCCAAGTATTTTTCCATATGTTGACTTTGATGATAAGAGATTTGTCTTTGATGAACTTTCGAAGAAATATCTTTCTGCAAGAGAGTCGCCAGAAGCGAGTGATGTCGATATCTGGCATGGAGTGATCAATCCGTCACTCTGAGAGACGTGGCAAGATGCTCGGGATATTCCTAAGATAGAAGCATTTCTCGATAAAACTCATGAATTTTATACAAAATCTGGAAAATTTGCCCCCTCGACTCTTCCGCCACGAGTATTTTATTATGATGGATACAATGAAGGTGTAAGTGTAGATATGTCGAGCCTCTATAAATATGTTCTTTTTACACAAAATATAGAAAATATCATTTATAAACGTTGGAGCAAATACCTCCTGACTGATATTTCTCTTGCTCTCACGCAGTTTACTAAGGCAAATGCATGACCAGAAGATGCTTATGCAGCGACACTTCCAGGACTTGCTGGAGTGACGATAGGAGATGAGGGTATGGATCCAGCTACCATCGCTACACTTCCAGATATACAGACAGCACGTCCGATCATCACTTACTTAAAGCGATTTCATGAAGTTATCAACAAAAAAACTCTTTCTGATATACAGAAGTATGTTCATAATGCTGGGAGATATAATAGTGGTACAATAGTACGTGTCGATCAAGGGGCTCTGCAGATGAGCCTGACGGATGAGGTAGCTATGCAACGACTCAAAGGAATTAATAGTGCCATAGAAGCAGCGATCGATAAAAAAATTACTGATAATAAATATGCTCGACCGATAGCAATACTTGATAGTATTTGGCAAAAAGATGGAAATAATCCTCTCGATACGGATCTGCATGAGTATAAAAATTATTATTTTTGAAAAGAGGCTGCAACCATCATGGATCCATATCAGTGTACGATTGCTCGTGGATCCAATAGTACCATAGATACTTTTGGAAGGTCTGTTCTTACAGAGGCAAATGCTGGATTTGATATCAATAGTACTATCTGACATATAGGAACCCTCTCTGGAGATACGGCTGAACTTGTCCGAATATATAGAAATGCTGCTTATGCATGCTTTAGTCCGACATGAGTAGCAAAAATTAATTCATATTATGGTGGTAATAGCATACTTCGAATTACTGGTACTCAAACAGATCCAACAAAACTATTAAATGACCCTCCATCAGGAACGAATCTTACCAGATTTTCATTACCGATATTTTCTCTCTGAGGGATGAAGGAGTCATCTCGGTTACCGAATCCAAGCGTGAATGACTGTCTCTCTCCGACGTATCAGTATACACTTTTACAGCCACACGTTTATACTTATACCATAAATGACACTTGGAGTTATAATGGAGGTACGTACAATTGTGAATGAGCATATCCAGATGAGTGGAGTAGGGCATGATCATACTGTACGAAAGAAAAAATCACAAACTCTCCACGATTTACGTGCCTGACAAATCATACGTATGGACCATCATGAGTTTCTGTCCAATCTGCAATAGCAGATTATGCAAGTTCATCTTGTGCCTATGGAACAATTTCTATAAATGGTCAGTACTATAATGGTGGATCATGACTCGGGGGCGGTCCGACATCTTTCGGATCACCATGTATCGTTACAGGAAATGCTTATAATGGAACTCCAGATGTTGATACTACGGTATATAAGAATTATGCATTTCATACGATACCATCATTGATGAGACATGTATCGCCTACAGCTGCTGAACTTTCTGCGGCTGAATCAAATGGTGCTACTCCATCTCTTGCCGTTGATGTTGTTCGTTCTGTAGAATTTTTGACTCCTCGATGAGCAAAGGCGGTACTAAGTTATCCAAATTTTTTTGATGCTCCAAGTACGAACATTGCTGACGTACGCGCTTGGCTCAAAAATATTTCTACTACAGAGTGGAATAGTATCATCGCAAAAGAAGCCACACTTCCTCTTTCAGGAAAAGATGCTGGCTTAAATACTGCTATTGGTGCTGGGACACTCCCTGCTTCTCCAATTGATTGGAATACTCTTATTTCGGATGATGTCATACTGCAAGCTATACAAGCACGACGCTGGCTCACGCCAAATGTGACAGAGAAATATAAGACTCTTATAGAAACCAATTTATCGTATTCTCATACATATGCAGGTGATCCTCTCAAAAATCCACCGAAACTTCCAGATCTTTCGAATGGATATGATATTGCCTATCTTGGACTGACTCCATTTATTCCAGGGGGAGAGAAAGATCCAAATAGCGAAGATATACAAGCATATCAGTATAAAATCTGAGAACTTCAAGGTCTAAACTTTGCTGATGAACGCGATCCAGCTCTCGATGATCCACAGTCTCGTTCTACTGCTCAATGTGGACCACCTGAATGAGTAAATCTCTTCCAATGGCCAGCAGCGATCATGTGTTGGATGAAAAGCCTCCTTCCAGTACGTATAACTGCAGGATCATGTGGTGGAAATTCGATCGGACTCTCTTCACCATCTCCTTCGACATCACCTCCAGCGACTATCTTTCGAGATAGCACAAAACTTGCAGATTACTATAAAGGCGGTCGTCTTGTATATAGCATAGATCGATCATCTATGGAACGATATGGTACACTGGAGATCGACTATACTCTGAACAGAGATGGAGCTACAGTCATCCCTCCTTCTTCTGCTCTGGTTCGACTTGATATAGTTTCTATAGAGTCACAAAATCAAACGATTTCTCGTGATAATTATGGATGATATGCTACACTTGCTACCTCAGAGGCTCCTTATGGAGAAAGATGATCAAGCTTCCTTCTTTCGAGTTATGATAATCTCGGTGTAGTTACAGTGAAGCCGACTCTGGCGATCACTCTTCCAGATGATACTGTGCTTCAAATTGTCGGAGATCCTCTCAAGATAAAAATTACTGATGAGTATATCGATATGAGTCCTATGATAGGGGATGATATCGTATCTTCTGTGGCAACGACAGAGAGCCGTCCAGTCAATATTACTTTCACCCCAAGAAAATGATCATCGGGTGATATCCTTCCACAAGCATGACCATATAGAATTGATATCTATGATGATGCTACGAGCACCCTCATACAATCAGGTATTACGAGCGCAACTTCTCCATATAATCTTCCTGCCGTATATATGAACGATATAGGAGTGTATAGATTTATCGCTACGGATGCCGATGGGCGTACGGGTGAGACGACTCTCGCAGTTCGATCTGGTCCAGTAGCTCGTATGGAGTTCACGCCTATATCAAGTACGCTCGCAAAGGGTGCAAATTCTCTCTGAGTATTGCGACTTCTCGATCAAAAATGAAATCCGATATCTCCCTCACTTCTCAATCTTAAAGTGACAGCTATTTGATGATATCTTCTCGATATCAGCGGTAATAAAAAAAGCTCACTCACCTTTGACAGCATTGATTCTGAATTTATCTTCAATTATGGAAAAGATGATGCTGGAGATATGAGTCTTCGTTTTGATATTGCAGATCCTGCTATTTCTATCACGGAAATCATAAAGGTTATAGAACAACCACGGATCAAGATTTTTCGTGCAGTACCACCAAAAGTTTCAGGAGATCCTGTCGATATGCAAATTCAAGTCGTCGATGCCGTGACAGATCTTCCAGTTTCTGGATTCTCTTCTCTTGCATTCCTTGATATACCCGAGTGAGCTGGTATATTTAGTGGATCCGAACTCCGTATTAAAGATGGTCAATCTGAGCCATTTACTTTTATTCCAGGAAAGAAATCAGGGGATCATCTTCTTGCTATTACGATCCCAGGGGTGAGCAATATTTCAGAAAAAAAATTCAATGTACTTCCTGGTCCAGCAATGTATATTGATGGAAACATTACGGATACGACGATAGATTTCACTTTGAGAGATAGATATGGAAATCTTGCAGATGGTACGAGTATGCTCGGAACACTGAAGAAAAATCAAGATCCACCAACTTCTATAACATTTGTGAATGGTAAATCATCTCTTCCTCGTTCATCAGGGTATTGGAGAGTCGATGTTCCAGCGATACTCGCCAATGTGATAAACTATACTGATATAGAAAATATCCAGACTGCGACGTGAGTAATATCACAAAATGTCACAAAAACTCTCCAATGAATATCTTTTTATAATCTCTACGTCAATGATGTCGTTGGTAAGTATACTTTTCTTCCTGACTATAATGCTCGATATACCGTCCTTGCGGGAGATAGTTTTCTTAAAGAAGGTTCACAGATACTCTATGATACTACTCCTGGTGCCTCACAGAGTCTCGCAGTATCGACCCTTCTCTCTACGCCGTACTTCCAAGATACTCTTTTCTCTATCTTCCCAGGATGATGATGGGCTGTCTGACAACCATCTGATATGGCGATCGAGACTACGCTTTCTGCGAGGTGAGCTTTCCTCAGACTCGAAATAGCAGATAGTGCAAGTCATAGTAATATCGCACAAGTAGCATACCCACTTACAGGACTTCCGTTTTCTTCCTGTACTGAGTCTGGTGCAGAGACGAATATCTGCAAACTTCCTACAGAAAATGGAGGGATCACTTTTGCACTTTTTCCAGAGAGTGAGTATCGTCTTGAGAGTGGAGGGGAGAGTGTGAGTATTATAGAAAATACTACACCTCTTATAAGCTATACAAAATCAACAGGATTATTCCTTGCTCCAGGAATCACACTTCTTGCTCGTCCAGATTATTCATTTGGTAGACTTGTTGCTGATATACAATATTCTGGTGAATCTATTGGTCGACTTATTCTCGGTCTTGCTGAGTCTGATGGAGTCGATATTGCACCAACCAATAATCCTGTTACAAAATTGACCCTTGACTCAGATCATGCTTATTCTCGGTCGAATGCGTATAGTAGTGTATTTTCTCCATCGACTCGATGATATAGTATTTATCGTGATTCTGATGATATCGTCCTCGATGAGCGAGTTATTGGACCAAATCATATCGGTAACTTTGGAGCGCTTCGCGAATCACCGGGTGTTTGATGGCAAGAGAATAATCGTACACTTCTTTCCTTTGCTGCGGGGGATAGTGTTTGAGAGGCTACTCGATGGTTCCAAACCTATAATCTCATAAACCTCTGAGATCCAGTGATACATGTAGATAAGTGAGCTCCAGGAACAGAATTCGAGGGTCTTGATAGAAGTATCGGTACCCAGATTGCAGGAGGAAATGAGAGGGGTATAGAGGACTACAAATATCGTGACATGAATGCAGATGGATTACAAGATATAATTGTGATTTATAATGATGGATTTTTAGAACTCTACCTCAATCTCTGAGGAGTATTTCGCAAAAAACAAAAAATCGCATATCTTCCCGAAATTAGTGCTCGATGAGTCGATTTTTGAGACTTTGTATGAGATCAGTATGCTGATATCCTTTCTCTCGATCATTCGGGGTCACTCGTTCTTGTCGATAATAGTAGCAGAAGGCTTACAGAAAAAATCATCTCTCTGAGTGATGGATCTCCACCACCACAAAAAGTCACACAGTACAAGATTTTTGATATGGATAATGATAGACTTGATGATATCGTCTATCTCACGGAATGAGGAGAACTCGGAATTCTTTATGGTACGGTGAATCCATGAGTTTTTAATAAAAATATTCTTGATGGAAACCTTGGAGTAGCACTTTCAGAAGATGGTGAAAAAGCAGGAGGTGCCATCAGAGCCAACGTTATTCCTCTTGCCCTCCCAGTTTCTGCAGGAACTGGTACTGATGCAGGGGTTCTCAATGATGAAGTCTACTATCAACGACGAGTCAATCCTACACCAGCCGATGCTGCTATGAGTGTTGATGCTTCGATTCCAGGAGGTATATCTATTCCAGTCGATTTGAATCAACCAAATACCGTTGTCATGAAGTATTTCCCAGACCCAAATACTCCGACCGTTTCACCAATCCCAATCCCAGCTACACCTACCAATCCCAATCCGTCTTTGAATCCAGACTTGTATGTGCGAAGTGAGTACGCTCCAGCATATGGACTCGAAATCGAGAAAAAATATAGGAATATTACTTCTTCGACACTTCATGGAGGAGATAGAATCCTCGTAGAAATCACCATCAAAAATACGACAGCAAGTGCCATCAAAAACGTAGAATATCTTGATTCTCTCCCCAAAATATTCGATCTTCCTGACGATCCGAAATATCAAGTGATTCTCTGATGACAAAATCGTGAGTATCCTCTCGGGACGATTTCAGCTGAGGAATATGATTTTTATCTAAAAGGAGTCGATATTCCAAGTGGAGATACACTGACATTTCGATATGAGCTTACAGCGCTTACAGCAAGCTATGGAGATATGATTGTTGATCATCTCGAATGAGGACTTATCTGAGATGATGCATATGGTGATGTTGGATTTGAAACCTCGAATACTTGTGGTGCTGAGATGATCCTCTGGTCTTCTACTGCAGTGAGAACATATATTCGTGGAACAAGAGGTTTTAGTCCTGCAGAACTTCCTCCTTCACTTGCCTCGAAGCTTCAGGATGCCAATGGAAATGGAGTTCCTGATAGCGTAGATACGATGACTGTGACATGAAGTACAGCACTTAAGGATGCTTATAATTCGATGTGAAATCAGACGAGCTTAAGTCAAGGATCTTTGGTACAGACGACGTCAGATCCATCATGAAGTGTCATATCGATATGACTTTCTCCTCAGGCAGAGCAAGAGATCGAGTCGACCATACAAAATCTCGCTGACGGTCTTGCTTGTGGATTTGGTGGTGGGTGATGTCTTTCTATGCCGATCAACTGGGCACCACTTGCACCAGGTGGATCTCTTTCAGTTCTTGGTATGCCAGTCAATATAGCTGGTATGGCCCCAAGTATCGGTCTTCCGATATTCTCAGGTCTCACGGGTATGCCTATGTATTGCGGATACTCACCATGCTGCATACCATCCGTGTATCCAGGAACTCCACTTGGATATGTGCCATGACCAGTCTGCTGAGCACCTTCAGCAGGAGGATCACTCGGTACGTGGTCACCGTTTAATACATTTCGTATTTATGTCACTCCAACCCTCACTCTTGGCATGGGTGCTGCTATGTGTTTCTGAGGAACATCTATGGTAAGTGGTCGGAACCCATTATTTCCACTTATTCCTTATGGAAATTGTATTGTCGTGACAAAATCTCTCCCTATTTGTAAGTGAGATGGGTCTTCTGATGATGGAAGCGTAGCAGGGATTTCTGGGCTTGGATCTACGACTGATGCATGGAATTCAAGTAGCTGTAAGATGAAAGCAGTCACACTTACGAAAGCTGAAAATACCGTACTTACTCAAGATATTATACGGCATCTTAAAAATCCACAAACCTCTACGCTCAATTCTATTTATAGTAGTATTTCTCGAAGATGAAGTCGAGGTGGAGATCTCTGAGGTCCTGTCGTACGTATAGGAGATGGATGAGGTGGGGCAGGTACGATCGATATCGGGCTCGACACATCGAAGCCATTTACGATGAATAATATCATCAAGGTGAATAATAAGCGTATTTCAGGGTTTCCAGAATTTATCATGGACTGGGTATCACGACAGACAGACGAGTTCACCAATAAATTCCTTACCCTTCCGAACATCGTCATCATCCCTCCTCGAAGTTTTGGACAAAATGCGGTCGTCGATGGATCATATTCTGATTTTCTCTCAAAATTTTCTGAAAAGTCGATCAAAGATGGATATAAAAACCTCCAGGATCAAGTGGGTGCTGCAGGAAATGTAAATGTGACAGATAATTTTAATAAATGAACCAAGTCAACCAATGCGATCGGGCAGAAGTATGATGCATTTCTCGATAATGCCGTCAAGAGTAATGCTTCTACGATCAATAGTGTTGCAGGAGGAGCAAATCAGGTAAAGGCAGTATATCAGTTCCTTTGACAGCTTCCATTTCTTCGAGTCGAGAGAGCCTCAGTTCCGATCAATATTCCATGGATCCTTCCACAAGAGTTCGACCGGTATTCTCGGGCAATGGCGCAATATAAAAATGAGATTAATAACGCTAAAAAATGATGGTGTGATGGGAAACCAAACTCAAAAGAATGTCTTGATTCAAAGACAAATATATGACTCGGGGCACTTTCTTCGAGTATCGAACAGAATCTTCGTCGTATAGATGAGTGGAGAAAATTTCCAGAGAAAATCCAGAAATATATCACTTGGAAACAGCGCTATATGACGCAAATTCTCTGTAATGTCGAAGCACTGGAAAAAATGCTTGGATGATGGTATCGGGATAATGGGAAACGTTTTATGAAGTGGGCAGAATTCTATGTTCTTATGAAGACGATCGTTGCTACATGGCAACCATTTCTCGATCTTTGGAGAGAGAAAGATCGATCATGTTCTGTCTGCCAGAATCAGCGTTGGGATCTAAAATACTGGAAATTTAAGCTTCTTTCAGCGGTGATACCTTCTTTTCCTATTCTCCAATTTCCACGTTGGCCAGATATTGTACTCGATCTTTCAGATATACGATTTGGTATACTTATCCGTATGCCAGAATTCCAATTCAATATCACTCCGATACGTCTTCCTGATCTTCCATCTCTTGGTCTTCCAGGTCTTCCTTCTCTATCACTGAGTCTCCCTGGACTCCCTACTATCCCAGCTCCTCCAAGTCTTCCTGATCTTCCCGATCTCCCATCGCTTCCGAATATAAATCTTCCGAACCTTCCTCCACCACCAAAGCTTCCAAAACTCTTTGGGGCAGTATTAGTAGCACTCAATATATTTAAACTCTATATCAAGATCCAGTGTTTTATGGAGAAGACCGTACTTATTCCAGAGGATAATGTATGAGCTACTATTGCCCAGCGTACAGATCGTCAAATGACACTCCCATTTGATTTCTTAAAAGTATCATTCCCTCAGATTTCTATACCAGGAATACGGGAGATTCGAGTATCGACGCACGTCAATTTTGAACTCAAGTCAGATTTTATGGTCGAATTTGCAAAAAATGCCGTAAAGCCGATCAATCGACTCAATGCGGACTTCTCAAAAGTACCAACGAAAATTGGTCCCGATCTTAAGATAGGAACTCCTCCAAATATCAATGTAAAACTTCCTTATATCTCACCAACAAAAAAGTATATTTCCCTTGATTCTGAAGATATAGGACAAACGATAGCGTCACTGGAATCACTTTCAAGAGAGATGATGGAAATTGATTCATTTATCCCATATTTTCGACAACAATTGGTACTTGCATGACTTGATGCTACTGAACTCGATCGTTCTCTTGCTCTTTCACGCAAGGAGAGTATCGCAGTGACAACAAAGATGCAGAAAAATACAGAAAAAGGGTTCCAATTTTTTCATAAATATATCAAAGAAGAACAAGCAAAAACTCATGAACTCGAAAAGATGCTCGATAACATGAAGAATCCACCGAAACTTATGGTTGATCGCGCGATTCCGCTCGCTCAGTATGTATCTGATCCTGTCGATAGAGGTGCTGACGCTTTGGATACATACCAATCATGGCAGCAAGAGACTCAGTCATCTTTTGCAGAGTCTCTGAAAAAACCTATAATTCCAGATCGTAAACTGGTATCCCTTCAGTGACAACTTCATCGACTTCTTGCAGCCAGTGGTCCTCTTCCAGCGACATCTACTCCAGGAACAACAGTGGGATATTCACCACTATATGAAGGTATATTTGTTCTGAGCCCTCTTACGAAAAAGCAGACTCGTCTCTTTGACTATACGGATTGACTCTCTACAGAAGATAAAGTGAGCATTGTTGATATTGATAAAGATAGTACCATCGATCTGGATGGTGATGGTATAAAAGATAATGATAGGGATTATATATTCCTTCTCGATGGTGCGCTCTATGTGAAGTACAATACTCTCGCGAGTCCAAATCGACCTGTAGATACGACCCCACCAGTTATATCATCACCGGACCTCACGCTCGTTCCACGAGCTCCTGATTTTTTCCATGAATCTGTGGCAAGTCCTGGTCAAATGGAGCTTTCATTTGCTCCAGCAAACCCTGCTGATACGAGTTTCCGTCTTGAATTTTTCGATAAATACCTCGAGTGGGATCGTAACCAACTTGCTGGTAATGATGATCCAAATACACCGAGAGTTGTTATAGATTTGACGACAACATCATTTCCTACTCTTACAGAAAATTATAGCGTGACACCAGTGAATCGAGTTCTTGAGGATGTCTCTTCTCCTGAATGATTTTTCCTTGAAGGGATGAAGGTTTCGACACTTCTTACATGACAAGAATTTTCTCTTTCAGCAGGTCGAGCTCTCTATACCGGGAATAGCGTGGCATCACTTAAATTCAGTACCAATAATGAGTGAGAAAAGATAATATCTCTCGACAAGTTTCAGCGCTATACTTTTACGGGGACTCTGGTAGGTTCTGTGGTCTCAGGGAAGGCATATGTACTCACTCCTGCTTGATCAGAGAAGATTTCTTATTCAGATGATATGAGAGGTATGCCGCTTCTTCCAGATACCCGAATCTATCATCCGAATGGTTCTGTAGTTATTTTTGATCCGATTACAAATAGGTCTGATGCACTTCTCCCAAATACCGAATACCGACACCTTGATCTTGGGAAGATTTCATCAAGATATGATATCAATTTTTCATTCCCCAATGGATTTTATAGTACACGTCTCCGATCTCTTATCGATGATCGTATGATCCGAGCAGGGGTCACTCTTATTGCTCCACAGGCATCACTTGATCGATCGAGTCCAGTTATAAATGTGGGTACAGTACGTATACCAGTATATAAGACCTCATCACTCTTAAAAGAAGATATCATAACAGACATGAGTCCATATTCTGTATCGATCGATCCTGATGTGACTCTAGATAGTGATGGAAATGGTGTATATGAAGATGATTTTATCACGAGTGGTTCGGGAGTCGATATCACAGCGACAGATATCATTTTTGGTAAATATGATACCCTCGGAAAACGTATGGTGAATATGCGAGTCGTCGATGATTATGGAAATGAAACCGTAGAAAGTCTTGAAATTGAAGTATATGCTCCGATACCAAAAATTGAGACCGCGTCATCTACAGGAAATCTCTTCGGTCTCTTGGATGAAGAAATATCTGCTGAACCAATACATCTCTTCCGCGTTCGTGAAGGTGAGGGTATAGCTCTTATCGATCCAAATCCATTTATGACGATGGATGCTGGAGACTTCTCGGGATCCAATATTAATAGTGGAAGTGGTATACGACTCGACTATCTCAATGGAAATGCCCTCCTTTCAGATAAGACGGGGCTTCCATACAATGCTGCAAATATCGGTACGAGCTTTCAGCCAGCGACAGCTACTGGTACTATGCAAATACGCTTCTCAGATAATAATGGTAAACTCCAATTTCTCTATGAGATTCTTCCGCCACCAGATATCAAGATCGTTACGGTTGCTCCAGCAAATCCATGAAATTCACCATTTCTCTTGGTATCGCCCACTTCTGGAAGTACGGTCATCACGGCAAATTTATCAGATCCAAGTATTCCATGAGGTATCTATCTTGTAGGTCCAGATGCACGTGCGATCATAGCCGTAGATAAGTATGCTCAGATATATTCACTTCATCCAGATATAGAGCTTTCTGTATGAGAAAAAGATGGATATCTGCAGATTCGAGCAGTTCGAACATGAAGTGTCGTAGGAGAATTTCTTTATCATGTTAATTTCTTCTTTACTGGAAAGTAGGAAAATTCATACTTTCTATTCTTAGGGTTATTTTTCTCGAAGAATAGGAGATATCTCTATCTCCTTGAGAATTTTTCCCTCTGAGGGAATATAATATTGCTTTTTTGTCTATTTTTTGTATTCTACGCTTTCTAATTGTATTATTTCTTCCTATGCTCGCTCGTGTCACTCTTGTATGAAGACCAAATGTCGGGAAATCAAGTCTTTTTAACGCCATATCGGGTCATCGTATTGCTATCGTATCAGATATCGAGAATACAACCCGAGATATTATCGAGTATAAAGTGATCGATGAGGAAAGAGATATTTCCTATATTCTCTGTGATTCTGGAGGGATCGTCGAAGCAGATAATGAGACGCTTCTTTCTGATGTTCGATGAAGGGTAGATGATGCCATTGCTTCGTCTGATCTTATTCTCTTTGTTCTTGAGTATGATCGATTGACTGAGTTCGATGAGCAGATCGCCAAAAGACTCCGTAAGTCTGGTAAGCCCATCATCCTTGTTGCAAATAAAGCAGATAATGCAAAACGTGCACTTGAGTCTTATGAGCTTATGAGTCTCGGACTTGGGGATATCATACCTACAAGTCCAGTACAGTCACGAGGACTCATCGAGCTTTCGAATATGATCGCAAAAGAACTTCGATCGATCGGATTTGATACTAAAGCAGACGAAGAGCCAGAGAATCCTGATATGCTGAAACTTGCGATCATCGGTCGCCCAAATGTCGGAAAATCTTCCCTCGTGAATGCTATCTCTGGAGAGATGAGGTCGATCGTGAAAGACATGCCAGGCACGACTCGTGATGCTATAGATACGATCATCACCCATC
>JAYVIJ010000021.1:0-4939 GCA_043770315.1 Candidatus Altimarinota bacterium
AAGGCAAATCCTAAAATACGCCACCATGTTCGAACAAGCATTCCGCAATATAGATGATATCCTCCACAAAGATGCAGGGTGTGGCAGTGAGCTCGACTATGTCGAACAGAGCTCGTGGATACTCTTCCTGAAGTATCTCGATGATCTCGAGGGCGAGCGTCGGTCGAGTGCTGAGCTCACGATGAGTGCATATACTCCACTCATCGCTCCAGAGTTCCAGTGGAATACCTGGGCAGTACCGAAGACTCCAGACGGCAAGATCGATCACCATACAGCCAAGATCGGAGAAGATCTGATCGATTTTGTGAATCATCAATTATTTCCATATTTCAAGAACTTCCGTCATGATGCCGAGCACGCAGATACTATAGAGTACAAGATCGGGGAGATATTCTCAGAGCTCAAAAATCGCATCACCAGCGGATACAATCTCCGTGAGATCCTCGAGATCGTGGATACGCTCCACTTCCAGTCAAGTGCAGAGAAGCATGAGCTCTCCCACCTCTATGAGGCTCGCATCCAGAAGATGGGCAATGCAGGACGCAATGGTGGTGAGTACTATACACCTCGCCCTCTCATCCGATCGATCATACAGGTTCTCGATCCGCAGATCGGCGAGACGATCTACGATGGTGCGTGTGGCTCGGCAGGATTCCTCTGTGAGGCGTTCACATATCTCGATGAGAAGTTCCCGAATCGCTCTACAAAAGATGACGATATTCTCCAGAAGAAGACATTCTATGGCAAAGAAGTAAAGTCTCTCGCCTATATCATCGCCACGATGAATATGATCCTCCACGGAGTCGAGGCACCCAATCTGCGACATATGAATACCCTCGGGGAAAATATCAACAATATAGAGGAAAAAGATCGTCACGATATCATCCTCGCCAATCCTCCATTCGGAGGCAAGATCCGCTCTGAGATCCAGCAAAACTTCCCGATCAAGACAGGGGAGACGGCGTTCCTATTCCTCCAACACTTCATCAAGACGCTCCGTGCAGGTGGGCGAGCGGGTATCGTCATCAAGAACACATTCCTCTCTAACACAGATAACGCTTCCGTCGCACTCCGTCGCCACCTCCTCGAGTCATGTGACCTCCATACGGTTCTCGATCTCCCTGGTGGGACATTCACCGGTGCAGGAGTCAAGACGGTGGTATTATTCTTCACCAAGGGAACTCCGACTGAGAAGATCTGGTACTATTCGCTCAATCTCGATCGCAATCTCGGCAAGACCAATCCTCTCTCCGAGCGTGATCTCGCAGAGTTCATCACACTCCAGAAAACTCAAGGAGATTCTCCCAACTCTTGGACGCTCGATGTGAGTACTATCGATACTGCTACCTACGATCTCTCCGTGAAAAATCCGAACAAAAAAGATGAAGTCGCACTCCGCAGTCCTCTCCAGATTATCGAAGATATGGAGGAACTCGACAAAGAGACAAGGGAAGTGATGGGAAAGCTCAAAAATATCTTTTCAAAACAGTAGATCGTTCTCCTGATGGCAGGAAAACGATACATCGAAAATACCATTTTCCTGATATCAGGAAAATGGTACACACCAATAGTAGAGGGCTTACTTGCTAATCCATACAATATGACCGAAAAGAAAATCTATACAAAACAATTCGACGAATGGAATGAGGATAAGAAAATCCTCGATCGAGACGAGATAGAAGTATTCCCAAAAGAACGAGAGATCTGGAATATCAAACTCTGAGTCAATATCGGCAGTGAAGCTGATGGAAAGAGGGGATTCTATCGCCCAGCTCTGGTGATTGCTCGTTTTGGATCGATGTATCTCGTCGTCCCTATGACGAGTCGGTGAAAAAAGGATTCACAATACTACTATAGCCTAGAGAGTGTAGCGTTCCATGATGGTATCGGCACTCCTCTCATATCATCCCTCCTCCTCTCTCACATACGCACCATAGATAAGCGACGATTTTATAAACACAAGTGAACTATCAGCACTCTAGAATTCGAGAATATACAAAAAATTCTCCAAAATAGATATTTCGGAGAATCTTGAGTTATTTCCTCCACCGAAGTGGAGTGAGGAGCCCGAGGGCATTTGTAGAAACAGTATATCAAATAATAGATATATTGCAAATAAAATGGGTTGACAGGAGGTGGGGAGGGAAAAATAGTGGGAAGTTAAAGTTTTCTGATCAACAAAAAATATGGCAACCATAAAATATAGCGACGATGAAGTGATAGAATTTAATACAAAAAATATTTCTATTATCGGTGGAAACGGATCAGGAAAATCATCCTTGATGAGGAAAATTAAATCTCATAATCCTACTTTCACAATTATTTCCGCTCATAAAAACCTTACTATTAAACAGGGTCTTTATAGAGCCAATGAAGATATTTGGTTAACTCAGAATAAATCGTATTTCAAAAGTCCAACTACTGGCGATGCCAATACCCCTGCTGATAACAATAGTCTGCAAGATGATTTTAATCAAATGATTGAAATTGTATTCAGGGATTACAACGATGAATCCGTAGAAGCACTGAACGCAGGAAAAGCTCTTAAGGATATACAGAGAAAGCTTGATAAAATCTTTGATGTATGGAACTCAATATTTATTGACAAAAAACTTCTATACAAAGATAAAAAAATAAAGGTACAAGTTGCTAATGAAGAAGTCTACTATGAAATTGAAAATTTATCAGATGGCGAAAGGACTGCTCTCTATATCCTTATTAAGGTTGCCCTCTCAGATTTAGGTTCTACAATTATTATTGATGAACCTGAAACATTCTTGAATCCATCGATTTTAAATAGCCTATTTGATGAATGTGAAAAACTTAAAAATGAATCAAATTTCATTTATTTTAGCCATGATTTAGAATTTGTGACTACAAGAAAAGATAATGCAATTTTTTGGATCAAGGAATATAAACACCCCAATACATGGAAGATTCTTCTTATTGATCCTCAGGATATACCAGAAGAGTTAATAATAAAAGTGGTGGGGGCAAAAAAACAAAAAATACTTTTTGTTGAATCTGAAAGTAATAAAGACTCGCAACTATATCAACTAATTTATCCAGATTTTAAAATCTGGGCCGTTGGAAGCTGTGAAAATGTAATTAACTATACGAAGGCTTTTAATTCTCGAACTGAAAAATTTAATAAAAAGTACTTCGGATTAATTGACCGAGATTTAAAATCTGATGAACAAGTCGAGTCACTTAAAACTAATAAGATTTTTTGTTTGCCTGTTGCTATTTACGAAAATCTTTTTCTAAAAAAAGATATAATTAAATTTGTTTTTAGTCATTTAGGTAGATCTGACTTTGATATCAAAATTACTGATTTAGAATCAGAGGTAAAATCTAAAATAGATGATAGTAAGTTTAAACTTGGATATAAAAAATCAAAAATACAACAGCTCTTCAATCAAAATATTGAAGCTATTGTTAAATGAGACCTGCAATTTTCTCCAGACTTTACTGCATATGAGGCAGAGTTAAATTCTTTTGGTTCGGAGACATATGAATATCTTTTAAAGGTATTTAATCAGAAGAGCTTGAAATGATGTCTTTGTAAACTCGATACTACATGGCAAGATTGGCAAAACCAGGTATTAAACATCTTTAATACAAAAAATGCAAAAGAAATTCGTAAACTATTTCTTAAGTTCATGCCTAAAATAAATTAATTATGAAAACTAGCTGACAGACAAAACCTTTCGAGTCTTGTCTCGAAAAAATTACATATACCACAAAAATTCAGAGAAAAGATTTTTTAGAATCTGGGGATTTTCCGATTGTCTCACAAGAAGTATGAGATATAAATGGATATTGGAATAATAAATCTGATGTTTTTGAGATCAATAAACCTGTTATTATTTTCTGAGATCATACGAAGATAATCAAGTATATTGATTTCGATTTTGTACTTGGTGCCGACTGAGTGAAGATATTGCAATCAAAGGATTTTCTAGATACACGATATTTCTGCTATTTTCTCCAAAGTGTAGAACTCAAGTCACTCTGATATGCTCGACATTATCGACTACTGCGAGAACTCAATGTACCGATTCCACCCCTCTCCACTCAACTCGACATCGTCGCTCGTCTCGATAGTGCGATGGCGGAGATCGACTCACTGCGTACTGAGACTGAGTCAGCACTCACGAGTACTCGTGAACTCTGGGAGTCGACTCTGGAGAGTGTATTTGCGAGTGGAGGGAAGGATTGGGAAGAGAAGAGATTATGAGAGCTTGCAACTTTTAGAAATGGAATGAACTTTACTAAGGGAAGTAAAGGTGAGGAGATAAAGATAGTAGGTGTTAGGGATTTTAAGAATAGATTTTTGGTGCCATTTGAAAGCCTGGAATCAGTAGTTATCGATGGCAAATTGAGTGAGACTGATTTTCTCAAAGAAAATGATATTTTGGCGGTTAGATCAAATGGAAATCCTGAACTAATTTGAAGAACTTTGTTGTCATGAAAGGTTGCTGAAAAAACTTCTCACTCATGATTCACAATACGAATTAGATTAAATGAATGAATTCTTTCTTCTGTATATCTATGTCACTTCTTAAAAACACAAAAATCAAGAAAAGAGCTTATTAGTAGCGGAACAGGAATAAATATAAAAAGCTTAAATCAATGAGCACTTTCAGCTTTAGAAATTCCTTTTCCACCACTATCTGAACAATCTCATATCGTCGCCCACCTCGATGCCGTTCGAGCAGAGACCGAGCAACTCGAAATTCTCTATAATGCGAAACTCGCGAGTCTCGATGAGCTGAGACGATCGGTGTTGGCGGAGGCGTTTTCGTAGATTTCCATGAAAGTAGTATACATTTATGGTACCAATGTTCACGGTTTCATATAAACCGTATACATTCTCCCTTGCAATGTTCACGGTTTCATATAAACTGTATACATTCATAACTCCTTTAGCTACTCT
>JAYVIJ010000022.1:0-14675 GCA_043770315.1 Candidatus Altimarinota bacterium
CAGAGAAGCATCGTGATATAGACGACCCACCTTGTGATCTCACGAAATATATCCTGAAATCCAGAGAGTCACTTCCCGACAGTACAAGAATACTTACGATTATTCGCATTGCCACAAGCAGCCTCACCGCTTCATGGATTCATAGTATTTCCATTTATATCCTCAGTACGACTCGCACCATCGGCAATACATGTACAGTTTGCTCATGGGATCTTTTCGGTCGTGATTATCTTGACTGGACCATCTCAGGCACTTGCATTTACCGATCATTCTGCAGCTGCCCACAGATCATCTTCAGGGATATTTGGATTGGCTGCTTTGAGTTCATTGAAACGTTGTTCGACACTTTTTGCCTGACTTTGTACGTCTGCGACTACTGGAGGATTCGCAGATGTCGTAGCCTGTACGACCTCTTCTATAGCAGTATTGGGAAATCGTGTGATCGTTTCTGTGATACCATTTGGATGCTGTATCACGGTGGTATTATTTGCTGAAACATCGAGAACGTTCACCGACAGAGTGAACATGAGCAGGAGGTATCATAGAGTAGTTTTTTTTGGTAACATATATTTTCTGGATTATTATCGAGCTACAGTACCGCCTTGGCTTCCACTCCTATTTGGACAAGTATACGCTATATCAGTCCAATTTCCATCATTCCCACATTTTGCGCTGATTTTCCCTCCATTACTTAGTGGCATATTTGTCACTATTTGCCCTGCATTTTTTCCTGGATAGGCTCATTCACAAATATTACTTCCATTTGGAGATTCCACTTCGAGATATCCAGTCGAACAACTCTGCCCTACAAGATTCGGACATCGTACATCGAAGGTCCATTTATCTTGGGCTACACAACTTGCGCTTCCATTTACTCATTTTCTTTCACTATCATAAATACCATTTCCTACCGTAAGTGATTGACCGACATTTGCTTGTATATACGAGACGGTACAATTATTGGATCCATCAGCAGAAGCAAATGTACGACCTCCACCCGTACAAGTTTTTACGGTAGAAATATTCGGACAATTGAGATCCCAGTTTTTCCATGCTCCATCACTTCCACAAGTACCTGAAAGTCTTCATCCACCCGATGGAGTACTTGCTATAGCTGATTGTCCTGCTTGTGTTTGAGACCATGAGAAATAACAAGTATTTTGATTATCAGGGGATTTTCTATTATCTGTTCCACCCGGACAATAATTTTGTACTGGAGTTGTCGGAGTTCCTGGGGTAGTAGGAGATCATGTTCCTGGGGGAGTAGGAGTTGTCGGAGTTCCTGGGGGAGTAGGAGTTGTCGGAGCTCCACCACCAGTGACGGGTGAAAGCTTTCCTCGGAGATCATATATCTTATTGAGACTATAATCTTTTGCCATCATACCTTCATAATAACAGTAGAGAGGAGTGCTTACATTGCTCAGATTATATGATCTTGCTGTATCACATCCAGCAACACACTTTGCATAATCATGTCCGACACCAAGCATATTCATACTTGATCCAAGAGTGTTTCCATCATAATTTCCATTTGGAAGAAGTCGAAGAGTGTCTGAAGTCGTGATGATACAAGCACCAAGTCCGATCTTATATGGCTTTACTTTTGCTTGACAGATTTTTGCATAGTTATCTTTTGATCGACAGATCCAGCTAAATTGACTGAGATTTTTCTCATTTTGCGCACGAGTGTCCACTCCCTGAACTGCCCAACCTATTTTACAATAGTTATCCTTTACTGATTGTGGAAGCACTCATCCGATACCTTCTTCGAGTTCATCGAATTTCTCTCTTTCTGTCCCTGCATATGGACCACATTGAGCATCTATCACTTTTCTTGCACTACAGTCAACGGCATTATTTCTATCAGGCTTTCCTCCTCTATCAGCACCAAAACATCTCCATTTAAATGTTCCTGATGTTCCCTTGATATCGATCGAAGCATCGACAAAGTCTATACCCATATTCGTACTAAATATTGGGTTAAATCATTGTGGAAATTCACATACCGTTCTTGGACTGAAATCCGAAGATGAATAACTTTGAGTTCCCATAGTTCCAGCGAAACTTCCGAGATTTATGGCTGTAGCATCACCTGACGAATCAAACTGCCCACCACATCGAGGAGTAAATGAGTAATCAGGAGCTGGAGTACCTGTACCTGGAGTACCTGTACCTGGAGGCAGAGAATTAATGGTAACGATCTTTTCTGTAAGTTTATCCGCTACTCACTGGAAGATATCCCGAAAATCAGAATAGTAGATTTTCTTAGCATCGTTACTCAGTCATGCTGCTCACTTATCTACAAATCAAAGATAAATCTCTATACTACTCGTTACAAGAGGGGAAGTACTTGTCGCATAAGTAATACCGACATATCATCCTATACAGAGTCATACGACTCATACGCAGGTTGCGATAAGATGTTTTTGCATATAAGTATGCATTGAGGATATCCGTTTCATAGATATTTTTTGTAATAAAAATAGGAATACTTATATAGACTATCATAAATTCAAGAAAAATACAAAAAATGGGATTTTCCTGCATGTATTTGCAATGCAATACATTTTTCTTATAATTCTAGTTATGAAGAAACAAGGAGGAATCATCTCATTTGATCTCATCGACTGTAAGCGTACTTCGCTCGATGTATCGAGATTTTTTCCTATCTCCGAACTCCATGCTATACGCTCGACAAAACCACTGTTTGATACTATTTTTCCGAAAAAATCAGATACCCCTGATCTCTCGATGCCGAGGATTCTTTCGGTGACAAGGTTTCAATCTTTTCATACTCTCGATATCGGAGATACTCTTCTTGCTCTGCGAAGAGGACTATCTGAGTCTCCAAAGTGAGAAAAACGATGATCAGTGACGAATCTCTTCCCACATCTTTCTATCCCCTATGGTGCCCTCGATGTTCGTGGTGATGCCATAATCTCAGAAAAAAAATATGGTGATATCTATCGTCGATCACTTCCATGGTGACTCCATACTCGTCGTATAGCAAGGGATAGTTCGAAATTTCTCAGAAAAAAACGCACGCCTATACTCATATCATTTTTCCTTATCTTCGGTCTCAGTATCCCGGTGCTTCTCTATACCAAATCTCTTATAGAACATGCTTATGGTGATCTTCGTGCCCTCTGAAATATAACCAATCAGAGCGAGGCTGGGTCACTTATCCGTGCATCACGAGGAAATTTCGAACGTGCAAATCTGCTTTTTCTGCCGTTTCGTATATTCCCAGGAGAGAATATAAAACTTGCTCGAATAGCCCTTGATGGTGGACTATCTCTCTCTCGATGACTTGATCGTATCGCATCAGAACTTCCAGAAACACTTTCAGGATCGACCATATCCAAAAAAAATGATCCGACAGATTCTCTTTATCGTCCTATCGCGACTGATATACGACCGTTTGCTTCATTTGGTATTGCAGAGCCGACGAATTGGATACGAGACCATCATGAGAGTATAGTCTATCTCTCAAAATCCCTTCAAGAAGCATGAGGAAAATATAGCGAAGCAGATACGATCGATCATCCGCGTGCTTCTGAGATCGCTCATATAGGGAGATGACTTTCGAAGATAAGCTCTGTACTCGATTATTATATCGAAAATGAGTCAGATGTACTCGCGCTACTGGGGTCCAATACTCCAGAAAGATATATGATTTTAAATCAAAATCGTGATGAGATTCGGGCGAATGGAGGATTTCCTGGCAGTGTCATTACATTTACTGTATTTCATGGAAACATCGAAGACTATCGTACAGATGATGTCTATTATTATGACTGGAATCTCTATCCATTTAAGGAGATTCCTCCACCATGACTTGCTCTGATTTCAGGGAATTATGGACTGCGTGATGTGAACTACTATCCAGATTTTCGTGAAACACTCGAGAAAGCCAATACATTTATCGAGAAGTCAGGTGATCCTACCGTTACTGTAGGAATAGCACTTCATCAGGGTTTGATCGAAGATATTTTGAAGGTTATATGACCTGTGAGTTTATCATGAATCACCGAATCTTTTCGTGCAGAAAATTTCTCTCCTCTTATGTCTACTCTGGTCGAATCACGCTATGCTGAAGAGACTTCAGCAAAAGATATCCTTCGAAAATTTGTCGATGCATTTGTGAAAAAAATCTATGAAAAAGAAGCATACGAGGAAGTGATAACTGCAGTAGAAAAACATATTACGGATGGAGAGATCCTTTTTGCCTCGAGAAATGATAAGATAGATGCATTTCTCTCAAAATTTCGAAATCCTCTTCCATGGGAAACGAGAAAGGAAAATCTGCTTAGCACTGCTTCCCAAGATATCAATGCCTCATGAGGAAGTTCCACATGAAATACTCTTTCATGAGCAAATCTTATAGCGCAAAATCAAGAAAATAAAAACTGGGTATATCCACTTCTCACCTCACTTTCAGGAAATAAATCTGATAGACTTATAGAACGATCTTATACTGCAGAAACAAGTACAATAGGTATTTGTACTTACACAAATAAGCTGACATTGACCCATAAACATACATTTAATAAATCGGTAGAAAGTGAGATACGAAAATATCTTACCATAATAGGAATACGTGATGTATCAAAAATCGAAAAAATGCTCATGATCCAATGAAAAGGAAAAAATATCTCATATATGCGTATACTTGTACCAAAATGAGCTACACTCACTGGCTCGACAGCATGAATCACCTCAACTGATCTCGAATATGCTCGAGAATTTGCATTTTCACTCGATACACCGATTGGATGAACCGCATCAAAGACATTTCGATATACTATCACTCTCCCTGGATGTACTTCGGGTATAAATCCTATAGTATGGTATAGACAGCCCTGACTTCAAAAAACAAAAATGGAAAGTAAATAATGGTATCTATTTTTGTAGGAGAATTTTATTCTGTTAATTCATTTTTTCCTTGCGGTATACTTTTTCTTATAGGCGATACTTTCTTGGGTCAATTTTTCTCATACTCGGTATAGGAAGCCTCTTCTATAGATACTTTATCCTTGAGGGCGCACCTTCTCAGATGAAGACTCTTTGGATCCTGGATACTTCTCTTTCTATGGCAGTAGCAGATATCTCTTCCTCTGAAAATCAGATCATGATGAGTCGATTTGATCTTGCAAAAAAAATGATCCAAGAAGGAATCCAGGAAATTCCATGAGATCATGCGATTATCACATATGCGCGAGATGCAAGTGTAGAAATTCCCTTTACCCAAGAAAGAGATCATATCATCAATGTACTTTCACAGCTTAAACCGGTAGAGTTTTATGGCGGAAGTAATCTTATGAGTGCTTTCGCTCTTGCTAATACTCTCTACGCAAAATCAGGTACTCCTATAGAAATAATACTTCTCTCTGATAGTGGTATGGAAGAATGATCTCCATCTATCCAACTCCTGAGTATATTTCATGTTTCGATTCTCTGAATTGGGACGCCTAGGGGAGGAAAGATACCACTGTGATATGATAGTGATGGAAATCCTCGGTATAAATATTTTAACGGACAACAAGTTATCGTAGGATTCGATGATGCTCCTTTGAGAAACCTGACTCAGATATATAATGCCACCTATCTGAAAATAGAGAATGATTCACCATTTCCTACGAAGATCATCGCACGCCCTATTACTGAGTCGCAGAAAAGTATTTTTTTCTTTCTTGGTACCATCGGAATTCTGATTTGATATTTTTTTCATCCCTATGCTCGTAAACAATAAGTTACATCTTTTTAAAATATTTTTGAGGAATTTTATTTTTTTGACTGCTATTTTTCTCAGTGGATTTTTTCTTCTTAATGGAATTTTTTATTTTTTCCCAGAAATTTTTCTGAAATTTTCTGATGCTTATACGTCTGAAATAAATTATAATAGCCTTATATCTACGCGATGAACCTGAGATATTTATGATTTGAAATGAGCTATATTCCCCTGAAGAGAGGCTGATAAGATGGAGCTTCTAGGAGATACTACCTATATTCGATGATGAGGCACGAAGAGCATCGAGTACTATGAACTATCTCTTCGAGAAAAAGAGAATTCTCGAGTCAGGCAGAAGCTTTCGATACTATCTTCATGATCTGGAGATGCTCTCACTGATTCAGGAAGTGTATCTCCTCTAGAGAGTACATGAAGTCAGGCACTATCATGAACGGATACTCC
This sequence comes from Candidatus Altimarinota bacterium, assembly GCA_043770315.1. Lineage (GTDB taxonomy): Bacteria > Patescibacteriota > Gracilibacteria > BD1-5 > UBA2023 > JAGOMW01. The sequence continues at coordinate 6,194 of JAYVIJ010000022.1, forward strand.
TCCTGAGATCGAAAGCGCACAAATGAGAAGCAAAGAATCAGAGGAGAATCGAGGAAAATATATACAAAAATCATATGATAACTATATCCTGAAAGATACGAAAGACTTTCTCGAATTCTGAATCGAAAGAAAAGATTGGTAAAATATTCATACAATGCTCAAAAAAATCCTCATATTCATCATGCGAAAATATCAGAAGTATCTCTCTCCTGATCATTCTCTTTGGGCAAAAGCACTGGATAAGCCACCATATTGTAAGCACATACCGAGCTGTAGTGACTATATGATCGAATCTCTGGAAAAGAAATGAGCTATTATCGGTTTTGGGAAATGACTCGGGAGAGTCCTTCGCTGCAACCCATGGTCGAAGGGAGGATATGATCCTGTGATATGAGAGAAAAAAGAGCATGAGATATAGTATACTTGGTTTGATTTTCCCCCTCTTCCGAATATCATAGCATTATGAAACTTCCTCACTTCCTCAAAGAAAATTTTAATATATCTTTTCTTTCATCATTTAAGACTGAAGCAGTAGCACGATACTATTTTGATATCACAAGCTATGATGATATCCTTTTGCTTCCAGAAGTACTCTGGTTTGGAAAAGAATCATGAATTCCGAGTGTGATCATCGGATGAGGGACGAATTGCCTCTTTGCCTTTGATCGATATGAGGGGATTATCATACGCAATCGTTATACTGGTTATAGTGAGCCCTATGAAAGCAAAGGGCATAAAGCTATCATCGTCCATAGCGGAGAGATGAGTACATCATTTTCGATCTCACTCTATCAACACTATAGTATATCGACTCTCATACCATGGGTTGGACTTCCAGGGACGATGTGAGGTGCGTGTATCGGAAATGCTGGATGTTTCGGACTCGAAATGACAGATATGCTTTTAGAAGCAAAAGTACTTGATCTTGAGACAGGAGTGATCCTGACCTATAAACATGATGATTTGAAATATGCATATCGAGAAAGTATTTTAAAAGGGAATGAACAATATTTTGTTATAGAAATGATCCTGGATATTTCCCCTCGAGAAGGTAACGTATATGAATCATATACTCCAGCTGACCTCCAAGCTCTCAGAAAACTAAAACAACCACCAGGATTTTCATGTGGATCATTTTTTAAAAATCCAAAAGTCTCAGACTACCATGAATGGGTGTGAGGAATGGAAGATCTGATAGGAGAAAGAAATCATATTGAGGCATTTAGTGCAGGAAAACTCATCGATCAAGCATGACTCAAAGATACAAGAGTAGGATGAGTACGGGTGAGTGATCGACATGGGAATTTTTTTATCAATGATTCGAAATGAACCTGGAAAGATATCCTCTCCCTTCGTGATCTCGTAAAACAAACAGTACGAGAAAAATACAATATAGAGCTTCATGAAGAAGTCCGAATTATTACTAATGAACTCTAAGAAATGTTTACTGCTTTTTTCGTCCATCCGCCAGTCTCATTTCATATAGATGAGACTCGTATAGAACAAATTCTTACTTATATCTCCCATGAAATGCAAGATAGACAATCTGGACTGATCCATCTTGCATTTCTTCCTGATGCAGAAATCCAAGACCTCAATCGTAATCATCGTTGAATTGATAGTACCACGGACGTTCTCTCATTTCATTATTTCGATGATTTTGACAAGCTCGATCCAGATGAGGTAGCAGGCGAGATCATCTTCTCTGAATCAAAGATACTTTCCCAATCTGGGGAGTATGGACATACCCCAGAAGACGAGTTCTATATACTTCTGATCCATTCCGTACTGCATCTTCTCGGATATGATCATGAAGAGGAGGAAGATTTTCAGGATATGTGGCTTCATGAAGAAAAGATTCGCAAGAAGATGAATCTCAATACCAAAAGATAAATAAAGTTGCTTTTTAAATATTGCATAGCACTTGAGTGTTATGAAATGTCTTAACTTTATTCCATTTGCAAACTTTTTTATTTTTTGATTTGATTTCTCGTCCTCTATCTCTATAATGCCCCTGCTTTAAGCATTAAGGCGGGATAGCTCAGTTGGTAGAGCAATGGACTGAAAATCCATGTGTCCCCGGTTCAAGTCCGGGTCTCGCCACCACAAGTTTAAAAAAATCTCTCAGAAATGAGAGATTTTTCAGATGTGTAAACTATCAATATTCGCTCTTAATTTCCATCAATCTTATCTTGGATATCTTGGAGATACTCTTTAAGTCTAGTAGGGTCTTTGATGTGTTCCATGAGGGTACGATTGCTGATTTGATTGGTCTTATGAAGTTCGATGAGTGCTTGTTGTATCATGATCTGTCCATCCTGCTTTCCTGTCTCCATGACAGAGTAGAGGTGACTGATATTTCCCTCCATGATGATATTTCGAGAAGAATCATTATTAATGAATACTTCTCTCGCGACGAGATTTCCTGATTCATCTTTTTTTGGAAGGATGATCTGACCGATAACTGCAAGTAAAACCAGTGCGAGTTGTATACGGACTTGTGACTGCATTGTAGCAGGAAAGGCATAAATAAGTCGATCAAATGCTTGAATTACATCATTGGTATGAAGTGTAGATATGACAAGATGTCAGGTCTCAGCAAGAGTAAGAACTGCCGAGATCGTCTCTTGATCTCGCATCTCTCCTACGACGAGAATATCTGGATCTTCACGCATCGCATCACGTATTGCTTGATCAAAAGTAGAAACATGTCTTCAGACCTGCTTCTGATGGATAAGACTTTTATTATTTTTTATCACATACTCGATTGGATCTTCGACCGTGATGATATGTTTATGGTAATTTTCATTGAGATAATTCACCATCGCCATAAGTGTCGTGGTCTTACCACTTCCTGTACCGCCAGTGATAAGGATGAGTCACTTATCTTCATGAAGAAGCTTGAGGAGATTTTGCTTCAGACCGACACTTTCTGCGGTAGGAAGATCTTTTTTTATAGTACGAAGGGCAACGCTTATTCATTCTTGATTCTTCGATACATTGGCACGAAATCTTGTCCCATCATTTTCATAGATAAAATTATTTCCTGTAGTGATCGACTGGATATATTCTTTTGTAAGCTGAGAATTCATGAAAATGATAATCTCGATAATATCATCCATCGTAAGTTTTCCAAAACTTGTTACGGGTTCGACATTTCTGTTGGTCATGCGAATATATGGGAAATCGCCGCTTCCTATATGGAGATCGGTGATATGGTTCTTTACGACTTCATCGATGAGTTGGAGATATTTCTCGATGAGGGGACTATTGGACATAAAATACAGAATGGTGATTCTATAGAGTATACACTTTTCATTTCTTAGGGTCAAAAAAAAATGATATTCTTCCAAAAAAATGGAGAAAAATGCGTTGACATTCTAATTAAAACTAATTCTATGATAGATTATCAAGCGGAATGTGCGCAGAAAAACCAAAAAATTCTCTAACATAGAAATTAAATAAAGAGATACCTCACCATTTTATTCAGAAACCCCCTAAAAATGAATAATCTTCTAGAAACTATTTATCCTTAAGTGTATATTGTACAAGTTTCCCGATATCTGGATTTCATACTACGTCTCCTTTTAGGACTTCATCATATTCATCGACTTCTGGAGCGGCAAGTTCTGGTCTGATAATGATCGATTTTTCGCGGATTTCCATGACATATCCATTTTGGACCTTTCAAACCCTTGCTTGTTTCTTTTCTGCATAGATCTCTTCAAGAAGTGGATTGATAGTATTTATGCGATTTTTCGCAATAACTTCATCGATCTTATTGGGAAGCTTTGAACTTGCGGCAAGCGACTCATCATGATATTGGAATATACCGACAGACTCAAATCGATATTTTTTTATAAATGCAAGAAGTATCTCAAAATCTTGATCCGTCTCTCCAGGAAATCCTATGATAAAGCTTGTTCTAATGAAGGAAGAAGGGAAGTGTGCTCGTATATACTCGATAAAACTATCGATATGCGCTCGATCATAGTGTCGCCCCATAAGCTTGAGGATATTCTCACTCGCATGCTGGAATGGGATATCAAAATAAGGAAGGAATTTTTTTAGATTTCGTAGTCTCTCGAGGTGAGAAAGCGTGAGAATATCGGGATAGAGATAGTATACACGATAGGTGAAATCTCCTTCAATAGCATCTATTGTTTCAAGTAATTCTATAAGTTTCGCTTCGCCAGCATAGAGGTCAGTACCATATCGAGTAGTATCTTGAGAGAGAATCTGAATTTCTCGGATTCACTGACTGAGCATGAGTTTGACTTCTTCGACGATCGCCTCTATTGGACGAGATTGTTGGCGACCTCGTATGGTAGGGATGATACAAAAAGTGCAATTATTGTCACATCATTCAGCTACTTTTAGATACTCATATCCAAAAGGAGCATGCATATAGGCACGTACTTCATCGCCTCTCCAGACGAATGCTTTTTTACCTTTTCCAGGTGCCTCGATCGAAGCAAGATACTTCGAAAGTGTTTTTTCTTTGGATTCTTTATGTGCCTGCTTTGCCTTTACTATAGCACTGAGATTAAATTTTGATTTTTTTCCAAGGACCAGCTCTTCGATCACTGAGTATGACATGAATGGAACGATCGATACGAGGTTTTGAAGACTTGCGAGAAAGGCATCATCTTTCACACTCACATAGCAGCCCATAAGTACCAGTTTTTTTCCAAGAGAGTCATAATAAGAAAGCGTTTCTTCAGATTCCTCACGTGCAGAAGAGAGGAATCCGCAAGTATTCACGATAACATATTCTGCCTGTGGATCTTCTGGATCATCATGAAATTCTATAGGAGTTTGATCAGAATACTTCAGTATCTCTCCGATCGCATATTCAAGATCGACGAGATTTTTAGAACAACCGAGATTGATAGCAGAGAAGGAGAACATAAAGAGTTGGATAGAAAGATATTTGGATAGCGGGAGGGTATCTATGATTTCGACAGAGCTGCTATTTGTATGATGATAACGAGGAATTCTGCTTATTTGCGTGAAGTATAGAAATAAACTTGTAAAAAGCAAGAAATTGACTATTATATATTTATATGAATTATCAATATAAATTTACTGTATGCAACAATTTCCTGAATGACAATCTTACCCCTCCAAGAATAATATAGACCCTAGAGACTTTTGAGGACTTTCGCTTCTACCCTTAGCAAAATGAGTGAATCATAGAGTGCTAGCGAGACTCAGAAAACTTATGCTTTCTGCACCATTGACTCCTATCGTATTGGATAAAAAAAGGGAAAGATAGTAGAGAATGATATCTTATTGCTTTATTGTTTTAAAAAATTCATTCTTCTTCCTGAGCCAATCCTGAGATTGACGACATAAAAGTGCAATATCGACGGTGTTTTCGAGGAATTCTTTGACTCATTCTTCGAGAAATATAGTATTTTGGCTTCACTTTACGTAGATGATCGTAGAGATATCTTCTGATCCAAGTATGACTCGAATCTTCTCTCAGAGTATTCGACTAGAAAGTGAATGGACTGTCGGTAATACAGGATTCGTAATTGGAAAAATATATTTTTGCATCAACGGTCACACAAGAAAAAGTGAGATATTTTCTCATTTCCTTAATTTTTCTACGATATAATTTCCAAGACGAATATGTATTTCTTCTGCGTGTTCTCCGAGTTCACGCATATCTCCGAGGAGACATATAATACGATGAGTGGAAATAAATGGAAGGAGTGAATCAATCCCTCGACATATTGCCTCAAAACCACCATTATAACTTCCATCTATTATAGTTGTACTATTTTTTCCCTTGAGTATTCTCGATCTTCCAGCTTCTGGGGTAAATATATTGGTATTTTTTGTGATATATGTAGGGTCTATCTGAAGGAAAGATGAAAGGATATAGAGAGGAAGTATATTTTCTGCCTGATATATTCCAAATGAGGGAAGAGTGAGGGTATAATTTTTATTTTCATTTATGATTTCTGCGATGATGCCATCTATATTTTGGAAAGCGGAAACTATATAGGCATTCGAAGTCTTCTCTTTACCATAAAACGAGACATCTTGCTGATGGGTGACTTTCTCTCGCAATGATTCATGTACGATAGAGTGGGATTTTGCAGAAGATACAAGCAAGAGTTTTGCCTCCATATATCGCTCAAATGTACCAAATTGTTCAAGGTGATTCGGAGCAACGGGGGTCAAAATACCTATATCAGGTCGGACAATAGAAAGAAGGTACTCCATCTCACCCGGATGATCGATGCCATATTCTAAAACAAGGTATTTTGGATACGGGCGGATACATACCCAGATCGCTTTCATAAAGATGGTCATCCAAAGAAATGGATTTTTCCCACCTGTTTTTGTTCCTATGATCGTCAGTGGAAGTCCATATTCGCCATTATAGTGGTACGGTGAGGCACCGACTGCCGTTTTTCCATATGCAATTTTGAGATAATTTGCTATGGCAGTCGTAAGGGTGGTCTTACCGATAGTTCAAGTAACTCCTATCACATAAGGTTTGTGAATACGGATAATAAGTCGAGCAAAAAAAGAAAAAAGAAAGAGGAGGAGTGAATTCATGCGCACAAATATATAAATAAAGTTGCAAAAAGCAATATATTGACTATACATAGTATTTATGAATAGTAATAAATCTCTCATCGTTGTTGATATGCAGTAAGTGTTTCTTTGAAGAGAAACAGACTATCCAGACTTTTATTTTGAAAGAAGGACAAAATTAATTGAAAGGGTTAGAGAAAGAGTAAGCTCTGCTGTTTTAAAAAAGCAGCGCGTGGTCAATATTACACTTGGTAATTCGCCTATTATTCCAGAACTAGAATGATTGCTCTCCAATAGTGGTATTTGGCAATTTAGAAAAAGAATAGATTGAATATTTTGTGATTCAAACTTTAGACAAGTACTTGATTGAAACACAGTCAGAAGAATTCTTGTATCATCTGATAAGAATGAATTTAATTCTATATATCCAAAGAAAAAAAGAGCATGATACCCTATTAAGCAAATACTTTTACGATGATGAACTTGCGATATTGTATGAGTTTCGACGGTAGAATGTGTTTTAGCAGTTAATCTCGATTTAAGATATTTAGCAGATAGAGTCAAGTCAAATATTCATTTTCAAGTACTTTGAGATGCTTGTATAACAAGCAACCCTCAACACTCTTGAATAGAGTTATCAAAAGATCACATCAATAATCTTTATAGGTACTACAGATTACCAGAACCTATTTGGAATAAATCGTTCTAGCCTAATGAAATAACATCTCCACAAACTCTTTCTCGGTTTTTCCTGCTTTTTTCCACATTTTCGGTACAAGAGAAGCGATACTAAATCCAGGGATAGTATTCACTTCCAGAAAGTAGATATCCTCTCCATCATATCGCCAGTCGATACGCACTACTCCTCGACAACCGAGATGGTTATAAATTTGTGCGCTCTGTGATTCGAGTTTATTCTTGAGTACATCTTCGATGTCAGAAAATACTTCATTCGATCCATCAGTTTCATATTTCTCTTCGTAATCAAAGAATTCTCACTTCAGGGTGATGATTTCTATGATCGGTAGTACGTGTGTTCATGAGTCGTCTTTATAGACTCATACAGTGAATTCTTGACCCTCGATACATTCTTGTACCATCGGAACATCATCAAGTGGTGGAAATTTTCGAATAAATGGAGAATTCTCAGAATTTGAGAGAAGTGCTATCCTTTCATGAGTGAGTGATTTTATGACATCTTCGACTGCTTGTATGCCATTTTGGAAATCTTCAAATGTTTCTGCTTTGGTCGTAGCAAGAGAACTTCATCATTGATTTGGCTTGATGATAAGAGTTATTTCAAGCTTTTTCTCATCTTTATGGGGAAGAAGTTTCATCGGTGATGAAAGTCATGGAATCCAGGTTTTTGGGATTTTTACTCAGAGTTTTTCTATGACACAATTCGTACGATATTTATCTATACAAAGAGCATGGACATGAGATGGTGATAGGGCAACGTTGATCCCAAGAGTTTCACACATACCAGTAACGATACCATCTTCACCATATCGACCATGAAATACCGGGATGACAAGATCATACTTTTTGTACTGAGTAAGAAATATATCGATCTCTTCAGGAAGATCATAGAGATCATATGTTGATCATGCTTTTTTTATCCATTCTTGCATATTACTCGCACTTCGAAGGGCAACTGGTCTTTCTGCGGATATCCCACCAGTGAGTAGAGCAATATGCATAATCATAAATTAGTATGAAAAAAAGTATAGAAAAAAAATAGAAAAATGCAAAATTCACATAAAAATTAAGAAATAATTAACAATCATCATTAATATGAGAGTACATAGTAATTCTTAATATATGAAACACTTCTTTACCGTTGTTCTTCTTATGATTATTATTCCTACGGAAACTTTTGCTTCTGTAGTCATTGCATCACTTCTCCCGAATCCTCTGGGTGATGATA
>JAYVIJ010000023.1:0-39818 GCA_043770315.1 Candidatus Altimarinota bacterium
GACGATATACAAACCTCAGATCGAAAGTGATATTCGGGTGAGTCGGACAGCATGGTCAGGTCGATGCACTCTCGAAGTGAGTCGATATTCTCATCGCTACTCCTGGTCGTCTCCTCGATCTGATGCAACAGTGATTCGTGGATCTTCGGCATATCGAGTTCTTCGTCCTTGATGAAGCAGATCGTATGCTTGATATGGGATTCGTTCATGATGTGAAGAAGGTCATCGCGAAACTCCCGCAGAAACGTCAGTCACTCTTCTTCTCAGCAACTATGCCTCCTGCGATCATCGAACTCTCAAACAAGATCCTTACCAACCCTGCGAAAGTCGAAGTCACTCCTCCATCGAGTACGGCACATATGATCAATCAGAGTGTCTACTTCGTCGATAAGCATAATAAAAAAGAACTTCTTAAAGACATCCTCAAAGATAAGAAAATCGAACGTGTCCTCGTCTTCACTCGGACTAAACACGGGGCCGATAAGGTCGTGAAAGACCTCGATCTTGCACGCATCCCTGCCAAAGCCATCCATGGAAATAAATCACAGAACAATCGCCAAGCAGCACTGAGTGGATTTAAGAACAAAGAAATCCGAGTTCTCGTCGCGACCGATATCGCAGCCCGTGGGATCGATATCGATGAGCTCACGCATGTGATCAATTTCGAACTCCCGAATATTTCAGAGTCCTACGTCCATCGCATCGGTCGTACTGGTCGAGCAGGAGCGAGTGGTATCGCTATCGCTTTCTGTGATGCCGAGGAGAAAGCATATCTTCGAGATATCGAGAAACTCATAGCGAAGAAGATCCCTGTAATCGAAGATCATGCTTATCCTCTCATGAATCATGACGTCGTGAAAGCTCCACCGAAGCCACAGCGTCCACCGAGATTCGGAAGTCCGAAACCCTCTTTCGGAAAGCCAAAAGTCGAGCATAGGAAATGACAGCAAAATGAAAGACCTCATAGAGAGCCGAGAGAGTCTGCTCCACGAAAGTCGAATGATCGACCACAGAATTCATGGAAGAGAGCAGAGGGGCAAAAATAAAACCCTCGTTTTGCAATTATAAGGAGGAAATGATAGGCTATATACATGCAAAAAGAAAGTTATAATATTGAGGAAGTCAAACAGTATTTTCTATATTATATATTTGGTTATTCTCAAAAAATCGAACCTCGAGTATATCGCTATATAAATAAACCTACTTTTATAAAAGAGAGTATTGTTTGTAGTGCTGTAGGGATTATTTTCATTTTCTGAGTAATGGTATCTTCAATACTTTGGATACTGTATAATTTCTCTGTTTTTACTTTTATAATGTTTATAATTCCTATTATAGCATTATGATTGATGGCGAAATTACTTTTATGAGAATTGAAGAAAAGTATATTATTTAGTAAATTACTAAAATTTTTTCAAATTAAATCTTCCCTTATACCTTTTCTAGAAAAATTTAAAAAATCAGTCCATAAGGATATCTTTACTGATGGGGGTCGATCCTATAGATCTATTTCACATATCAGAGCAAATGAAGAGTATAGCTTCGCTTGTAAAAATAATTACTTGACCATTGATAAAGTTTCGGAATGTCTGAGCTTATATTCCTGATAAAGCAAGAAATGTACTCGAAAGATTTATCTCCATAGAAGTCAATTGGATTAATGATTACATCAGAGAATTTCGAGAGACACTTTCTATTTGGATGGATGTACATAAAGCTGAACTTTCTGAATATCAGAAAAGGGAGATCCTCTCGAAAGATCGAGAAATATATCTTTTGACTTCTCATCGGCTTTCTTCTCATATTGAGAATATTGAGAAGGTGAAAATGAAAATATAGGATTAAAATCTTATTTTTTGTGATGAAGAAAGATATCGCTTATGACACTCTCTCAGTAGATCCGATAAATTTCGATCTTGAGTCCTAAAAATGAAAGAGTCGAGATATACACTCACGAGAAAATAAAAATGCATCTCCTGTAAAGTGAGAACATTTGCATATACATGAAAAACCCTATAATCATATTTGTGTTTTGGTAAAATTTTTATTTTTCATCATATTTCCCTATGATAAAATATCTCCGTGTTCTCGTCTTTCTCGGTATACTGACTCCACTTACATCTCATGCATTCAGTACGACTATAGTCACGAAAGTATCTCCGACTATACTCACGATACCGAAGACTCAGGGAGTAGTACCTCAGACTGTTGCTCCCTCTAAGGTAGTCATACCCGTCACGCCTCCGACTCAGACAATAGTAGACTCTATAGTGCGAACGAGTGAGATAGTAGCACCTCAGACTCCTTCTGCTCCTTTACCTCAAGCACCGACCAATCCACTACCAACTGTATCTCGTGTTGCCATTCCTCGAACCCCACTCTCGACAGAAACTCGGACAGCTATTATCCCAACCCTAACTCGCTCGACGACAGATAAGCTCGATATCGACTTCCGTACTGGCGGAGATAATCTCGAACCAAAAGATTGCCAGCGTAACCCAGACCTGTATATCTATATCCGTGGGAGAGATCCTATACATATGCCAAATATAAATAATTGACAAGCTTGGCCCAATAACTCTGTTCGTAGAGTCACTGTACCTCTGGATGGGACGATAAAAGTCGAAGATCTGGAATCAATCAAAATTTCACGAAACACCCCATCATTAAATAATGTATGTGGCGCAGTCGCAGATAACTGGAACCTCGATAAACTTACTGTGACGGCATCTATAAAAGTAAATGGTCGAAATGAACGTACCGTTGTCGCAAATGTAGTACCCCCCGCTCGAGGACAACCTATATTTCGTTTTGTCTATGAAAGACGCGGTAGCACAAATCCAAATGAAGGAACAGAATGGTTATGGAACTTCATCCTTCCGAGAGTCACGAGTACTCCGACCCCTAGCACTACTCCGACCAATGCTCGGATCTGAGCAACGATAATAACTGGTGGGGATGATCTTCGAGGTGGTGGAGATAATGTGAATCTCACTCTCAAATTCAAGAGCTCAAATCGTACTGTGACCATCAATAATATCAATGATAATGCAGGCTGGGCAGGATGGTCAGAAAATACTGTATCGAAAGAAGTACGAAACTCGACCACTCTCGATATCAATGATATAAAAAGTGTAGAAGTCCGCCATACTGGTGGTGGAGGCATGTTCGCTGATAACTGGCATGTCGATAAGATCTATATATCCATATCGAAAGATGGATCATCTCGTATCCTCGTCGACAAAGTAGGCGCTCCTATCCATATGTTCACTGGAGATACACGCTGAAAGACATTTATGGTGGAATAATATTCCATTCAAAAATAGCTCAGATATATTATCTGAGCTATTTTTTTACTTTCCCTTGCTTAAGAAAAATGCTTCCAGTCGGTTCTCCTTCGGGCGTACAGATCAGATAGCCACTCATATATCTGCAAGCTTCGAGAATACTCTCGGAAGAGGGTTTTCTCTATCTATGACGACCGTGAGATTCCCATCTTCGAGTGAGATATATCCTGGAAAATCAGACGAGACTTCTCCTTCTACCTCTATGAGATAGGTCTCTCGTTCGAGTTTTTTCAGTGTATTTTTCACGGTATCTGAGGTCACGACGACTCCATGATCGAGGATCGTCACATGTTCACAGAGGGCTTCGACTTCTTCGAGATAATGAGTCGTGAGGAGGATCGTCATACCTGTATCCTTCTGGAGTTTCTGAAGATACTCCCACATACCACGCCGAAGTCCCACATCGACTCCTGCAGTCGGCTCATCAAGGATAAGAAGTTTCGGTTCATGGATGAGAGCACGAGCGAGCATGAGGCGGCGTTTCATCCCTCCTGAGAGAGTTCGTGCAGTAGACTCGATCTTATCTCCGAGTCCGAGTTCAGTGAGGATCTTCTCTGCCCGTGGTCGAGCTATACTATAGGGTACACCATAGTATCCTCCGACGGTCGTGACGATATCGATACATTTCTCGAATATCGAGAGATTGATCTCTTGGGGCATGATACCGATAGAGAGCTTCACTTCTTCTCTATGTGTATCGATATCCTGATCGAATACTTCGATCTTCCCTTCGGTCTTGGGAATAAGTCATGAAAGAATATTGATCAGTGTAGACTTCCCTGCTCCGTTCTCCCCGAGAAGTGCGACGAATCCTCAGAGTGGGATAGAAAAATCGACTGCATCAAGAGCCTTAAGTCCACTCGGGTAAATTTTCGTGAGTCCAGAGATTTTGAGTGCGAGTTTTTGTTTCATATAGATGAGTATATCGAGAAATATTTTTTTACAAAATCGAGCAAAATTTGACAAGAAGAAAAAGAAGCAGTAATCTATATTTATCTGGTCAATTGACTAGTAGGGTTGTGGCTTCCCGTTAAGCTATAATTCCTATCAGCGAATGATCAGCTGTTGGGAAACATCAGGGGCATTCCATGGCATACTCGAGCGAAGTCTATTTACTCATTCTGATCGGCATGATCATTGGTCTTGTGATCGGATGGAAATATCCACCATCTTGGTGGGTAATCATCCCATCATGGGGAATCTTTCTGGTAGTAAATGCATTGCCCGAAAGTCCACCCATAGAAATGAGTCTGGGGTTTATGTTTGTGTTATTTGCGGTAACGGTGTGGGTACCCTACACTGTCTCATCTGCAGTCAAGAAGGCTTTTTTCTGATTTCTCAACTCTCAAAGACCCCACCCGATAGAAGGTGGGGCTTTGCTTTTTATAAATTACTCTCCATCTGGTAACATCTCTGCTTGCCCACCCATGAAATCCGCCTTCCCGATATCGAATCCTGCATTTCTGAGAATACTATATGCTGTCACGACATGGAACATGAAATTCGGGATACCATACGTGAAGACATATCCTTTCCCGACCATCTTCATCCCAGGAAAATATGGAAATCGTGCCTCAGCGGTATCAGCATCTGAGAAATCTTCAGGAGTGAATGTCTCAAGATATGCGATAGTTTTCTCAAGTCGAGCTCTAAGCTCTGCAAGGGTTGATTCATTGTCTTCGTATTTGGGAGCTTCTTTTCGAGACATACGAGAAGCCATACCCTTGGCATTATCTGTCGATATCTGGATCTGCTTTCCGAATGCGAACATATCAGGAGCGAGACGGAGAGCGAGGATATCTGCATCGCTCATATTTTTTTCTTTTGCTTGAGGTTCGATCTTTTCCAGAAGGACGACAAGTCCTCGAAGACGAGTAAGAGGGAGAGTGATAGTTGATTCGTAGAACATATTTTTAGTTTAAATTTTAAAGTAAAGAGAGTATATCTGAAACTGCCTGAAAGTAAAGAATTCTTATAAGAATAACCTTGCAAGCCTCACTTCATCATAGTCATATGCTTCATCATATGTCTCATAGAGATATTCTCTCACAGGAGAGAGGGCTTCTGTGGAAAGCGTTCGAAATGCATCGAGTATCCGCCCAAGTCGCTCTTCATCAAGGGGGCGGATATTTTCGAGATTGACCTTCTTTCCTTCCTCGATGAGTTTTTCGAGGTGAGAATATATTGTCGAGATTTTGAGCGATCGTTCGACAGCTATTTCTTCGAGAGATAATCCCATCTCGATGAGTACATATGTATCCTCATGGGTAGCGGTTTTAGAAGTTTTTTTCGTTTTTTCACTCAGATCGAGTTTTTCTATGACCCCACCAAGCCTCAAGATAGCCGTATCTATCTTTTCTTTTTTTTCAGAAGACGACATGAGGGAGAGCCTCTCAGAAGCTCGTCATGATGCGATCATAAGAAGTTCATCATAATCACGTACTCGCTCATCTATCTGGAGAGCTCGGGTATTAAATCATCGAAGTATGAGTCCATCCAGAGATCGCACACGAGAAAGTGCTACATATCATTGTCCTGCCACGAAAGCATCTCCGAGATCCATAACCGCAGAGTCGAGTGTCATCCCTTGGGATTTATGAACCGTGATTGCCCAAGCGAGACGAAGTGGTATCTGAGCAAGAGCTGCTTTGATCTTCCCTCACTCTTCTACAGACCACTCAGCATAGTCAGCGATGATTTTGGTACCATCTGCGAGCTCGACGATGGGGAGTCCTTCATATCGACCAGTGACATGCCCGATCGTACCATTTGCATATCAGGCTTCGAAATTATTTTTTACGAACATCACTCTCGCACCGATTTTTAGAACGAGACTTTCTGGAGCAAGGCATCATTTTTTGAGTGCTTCAACGAGCGGAAGAGATCCTTTCGAGTGCATATCGAAGATGAATATATCATCACGGATAGCATTGAGTCTTTCGGTATTATAGCTATCGACGGATACATTTCTTGTAAAAAGCTCTGTATGATCCTCGGTATTTACAGGAATATTTCGGGATTCGAGAAGTTTAATTGAATTTTGTGTTATTTTTCCTGTTCGGATTTCAGAAAGTATCACCAGAAGGTCATCATCGATTCATCAGGCTGATTGCGATTGTCGATATTGGGTCGTGAGAACACACGGTATCAGTCGAGTCTCGCGCCAGATCGGATGCTCGAAGGCAAACTCGACATCAAGTCCACGAGTGACTGGCGAAAGCTGAAAAAAATCTCATACGAGTATTATCTGCATACCTCAGAAAGGATCAAGAGAGAATTTTGCTGACTTAAGAAGTCGATCAAGATTCGAGAGGAATCCTCCACTCATCATCGATATCTCATCGATCACGAGGACCGAGGTTTTCGCAAATCGTTTGGCGATATATTCTCGAGAGATGATCGTATCGATATCCTCATCACTGAGAACCTCTCGGATACCAAGTCCACTCCATGAGTGGATCGTCATACCACCGATATGGGTCGCTGCAATACCAGTCGAAGCCGTGATCGCAATCCCGATGCCATGTTCATGACAGTGCTTGATAAAACGATTGATAAGAAATGTCTTTCCGCTCCCCGCTGCACCTGTCAGGAATACATTTTGTCCCATTGCTAGTATGTCGAATGCTTCATCTTGATTCATGCGGATGAGTGTATGAAAAAAGGAAGGAAAAACAAAGAAAAAAAATCCCCTTCTGACTATAGAAAACTCTTTAAGTAAAAGAAGATGCCCTAAGTGACTTTCATCCATAAAAAAGAAATCTCCATTTCTGGAGATTTCTCATACTCGTTATTTATGCGCTTATTTCGAGAATATTATTCGAGTTCGTATGTAGCACTGACATTCACTGTATATTCAAGTTGTCATGGAGAGAGACTTGTAGTACTATCTGCTACTCATTCAGACATGACTTTCGCATTTTGGTATGGGAGCGGATAATTACTATTTTGTGAACCTTCTGAAAGACTCTGTACTTTTTTGATTTTTACTCATGACACTTTCGCCATTTCCTCAGCCTTCGCACGAGCCTTTTCTATAGCAAGCTTCCGAGCCTCAGTGTATATCGGATCTTTCTTATCGAGATCGTAGGTGACACTCTGGATCTGTACATTCGCTATCTCAGTAACTTTATCCAGAAGTGTATTCGCATCTGAGAGTTTACGGATTTTTACAGAAAGAGAGTGAGTCGCAGAAAATCCATTTGGCTTCTGAGTTCCATCGACATAGTTATATTCTGGATTGAGATAGATACCTGTTGTTTGTACATCGACATCAGCAACTCCAGATTCTTTGAGGATTTTCTTCAGCGCCGCAACTCAAGTGTTCACACTATCATAGGCTTCTTTCGAAGTTTGCGCGCGACTATAGACTGAGAGAGCAAGTGAGATCATATCTGGCGAGACACTCACTCGACCTTCTGCAGTCGTCGAGAGGGTACCATTGACGGCAGGGGTATTGATGGTCGTGATCTGCTTATTTGCGAGGATCCATCCTCATGCGAGGACAGCAAGAGCAAGGACGATAGAGGCGAGGAGATTTTGGGTCATAGTGAAAATATTAGAGAATAGAGATACGAAGAAATTATATTGAATTTTGGGAAATTCCCTATCTTTCTCTACAAAAGACGAAAATCTACATTTCTTGTGACAAAAAAAGAGCGCCCCATCACTCAAGTGAGGGGCGTCGTCCGCCGGCCGGGGCGAAGTTGTCACCAACTTCAGTGAAAACCGACAGCAACTGCTGCAGAAATGGCAGACAGTGCAGAGCAAACAAATGCCACACTTGGCTTGATGTCTGCCCGGCTAGCCATCTGGGCCATATGCCCAAAAAACACTGCCAAACCAGCTGCGATAGCTGAAGTCATGTCAATCTCCTAGGTTGATGACATAAAAAGTCTACCATAACAGAGAAAGAGAAGCAAATCTCTGGATATTTTTCTATCTCCAAGTTCCTGCCATCTATAAATCTATTACCATCTCTTGTAACTCGGACATGCCTGTCCGACATCTATGAGAGAAAATCCTTTGTGTTGGATCGCTGCCTTGATCGTCTCTTTCAGGTCTGCGAACTTCGTATCGATCGCATGCGTGGCAAAGCTACATCCTGCATGTTTCGCAAGCTCGATCGGATCAAATGGGAGAGTCGTATTTCCACTCGGGGTCGTCTTCGTGACCGCACCTATCGGAGTCGTCGGACTTGCTTGTCCAGTCGTGAGAGCATAGTTCTCATTATTGAAGACGATATAGGTGATATCGAGATCTCGACGACATGAGTGGATGAAGTGTCCCATACCGATACCATAACCATCACCGTCTCCACCGACAGCGATGACCGTGAGCGATGGATCGACCATCTTCACTCCTGTAGCAAATGGGAGTGTACGACCATGAAGGGTCTCTGCAGCATATCCGTCGATATACTGAGAGGCTTTTCAAGAACATCCCACTCATGAAACGACGACACGTTTATGAGAAGGGATACCGAGTTCCTTGAAGGCATTTTTGATCGCCATGATGATGAGGAAATCCCCGCAACCGGGACACCATTGGATGTTTGTAAGTCAAGAACGCATAAAAGAAAAATTATTTACCAAATCGAGAATCCATATCTTCCCTATAGAATGGATAGAGTGTATATTTGCGAAAATTCGTAATAGTGAGTCCATCTATATTTCGGAGATCGAGTGATCGCACGAGATGATTCTCGAGTTGTCCGCTATAGTTATTTTCCATGAAGATGATCTCATTCTTTCCTTCTATTTCGCTACGGATACGTGGATCGAGAGGAAGGAGGAATTTCACGACCATGAGACCATACTCACTATTATCCGCGATGAAGTCTTCTGCGACAAATCTATTCGCGCTGAGAGTGATAATCATTTTTTTTGCAGCAGAGTTGATGATTTCATACCCTCGGATCCCTTCCCTCTCGAAGAAGTTATCAAGCTTATGAGCGCGCTTGATCGTCATTTTTGCTTTGAGTTCAGGATCTTCGCTTGTCGCACCATACTCATCGTGTTCATATGATGTCGCGATGAAGTCACCATGCTCTGTACCGACTCGGACATAGGGTGATACATGATCTTCAGTAAGTGCATATCGCTTATAATCAGGAGTTGGAGATTCTACGATTTTTCCCCGCTCGATAGGAGTCGGAAGCGGGAGTGGATCGTATGAGCGATGAAGCTCAGAGAATTGCTTATCTGTCAGGAGGATGACGATCGTCTGATATTTCGATGCAATATTCTGAGCAAGACCAGCATAGAGATAGGCTTCTTCATGACTGGAAGGACAGAGTACGACATGTCCGAACTCTCAGAAAGTCGGAGTGAGAGCAAAATTAATATCTCATTGTTCATGGAATGTCGGAGTTCCAGTGCTTGGTCCGGCTCGCTGAGAGAGTATGACGGTAATAGGAAACTCAGCTTGTGCCGCAAATGAAAGCGCTTCTGTCATAAGAGCAAATCCTCATCCAGAAGTCCCTACCATAGCTCGCGCACCCGTAAACGCCGCACCGAGAGCACTATTGATCACGGCGATCTCATCTTCCGCCTGGAGATAGGTCACACGACCAGTCGCGATGATCTCCGTAAGTACAGTACTTGCTGGTGTCATCGGATAGGCACTATAGTATTCAAGCCCTGAATCTGCCGCACCGAGAGCGATAAGTCTATTCCCATATGAAAAATCTCTTTTCGGACTATCAATATGATCAAGCTTCCATGGACTTACACTTGGAAGAGTAAATGTTTCGAGAATTCATTTCACAATATCAACATTCTTCATAATAATCTCTTCTCATTTTTTTCGGAAAACATCACGGATTTCAGATTCTACAAGAGATGGATCGATGCCAATAAGTTTCACGAGGATACCGAGAAGGTAGGTATTCTCATATTTATCTGCGATCTCAAGAGTAAGGAGATTGATTCATTTTGAATTGATAATTTCTTGTATTTCGGGAGTAAATTTTTCCTGATGTTTCGCATTCGTGATAATATATCCTCATGCTCGAACACTCTCGATACTTTTTTTGATCCCCGCAAAATCAAACGCAATTAAAATATCTATCGTATTACGAATTGTTGGTCTATCATCAGAGATATTGAGATCGAACCAGTTGGTCCCTCATTTGATACGAGACTCATATTCCAGATCCCCAAAAACATGGTACCCAAGATGAGTGACCATATTTCCGATAATATCCGCAAGAGAGTTGATCCCGAGACCTGCTGCTCAGGTGACACGAAGTGTAAAATGCATAGTATTTCAGTACAAAAAATCCCCACCATTATGGAGAAAACGGGGGGGAAGTCAAAGGAGATTTGTAACGACTTTAAAATAAACATCTTATTTTAATAAAATTACTCCTTATGAGATAGTACATCAGAATTGATAAAGGACAAATTACTGTCCGTCCTGTTCTTTCATAATCTGAATTACCATTGCCTGAATATACGCAGTAGTGGTTGGATTATGATTAAGACTGCTTGGAATCGGAGGTGCACCATCTAGTGCCGGAGTCTGACTTGGGGTTTGTGTACTCATAAAAATGAATTTAAATGTAATTAGGATTATACCTATCGTTATTTTTTGTCAAATTAATATTTATAGATTTTCATAAATACTCTTGCAATATTTTTTAGCACGTATATAATAATAGTGCTAATAAGAAATCTAGATTCTTCGAGAAATATACTTACCTCACATAAGAATCTCTTCTACTCTAGCGCTCTCTTATTCCCTAACCATTTATATTATGTTCAAATGACGCATCGTCTCCCGCTCGAATATAAACGGGAAAGTACATACATTCCAGAAAGACTTCGATGACTATGATGACTATAAGATATTTCTCGAGCAAAATCCAGAATATCTCCCAAGGGCATATCTCTGAAACTGGTGGAGTCCATGGAGAGACTGGAATCCTCTCCTCCCAGACTATCAGGAAACTCCAGCTCTCCCGGCAGATACTCGCCATCTTCCAGAGGGTGTCGACCTCGCAAAATATGAGAAACGCCGCCTCGAAAAACGACAATCTGAGACAGAGAAGCTCCTCAAAAAACAATCGCTCGAAAGTACAATCGTATATCTCAAGGACTATCTCAATGAGAATCCTGATGATCTCGATGCAAAAGTAGATATCGAGAAGATCGAGAAAGAACTCGAAGGTATGAAATAATATAAAATCCCTCCAAAATGGAGGGATTTTATTGTAAAGCATATCTTTTTCGTATAATCCCATGAATTAACTTCACACTCATGCTCGAGCCTTACTATATCACCATCATTTCAGGAGAACTCACACTCAAGTCTTTCCAGATCGAAACGGTTCTGGAACTCACGAAAGAATGATCGACCGTACCTTTTATCGCTCGATATCGCAAAGAACGCACTGGAGATCTCGATGAGAATCAGATCCGAGATATCATCGATATCCAGAAACGAGAAGAGAATCTCTATAAAGTGAAGGTGACAGCGATCGAAGGGATTCGCGAACAGTGACTCCTCACGCCCGAGCTCGAAAAAACACTCGAAAACGCCAAAACCTTGAAAGAAGTCGAGGATATCTACGCACCATATAGACTGAAAAAAAAGACGAAAGCCATGATCGCTATCGAAAATGGATGGCAAGTGGTCGCTGATATGATCAAGCAAAATCGGGCATTCACGATTCCAGAGAATCTTCTCGCACTTCATCCAAAAGAAGAGATCATCGAATGAGCCATAGAGATCATCGCTGCAGAAATATCAGCAAATGGAGAAATCCGTGCTACCCTCCGAGAATATCTCCATAGAAAGTGACTCATGTCATCGAAAAGAAAAAGTGAGAAAATGCTGGAAAAGCTCAATGAAAAAACCAAAGGTGAAGTCAAAAAATTTGATATTTATGCAGAATTTTCTATTCTCATTTCTCGGATTAAACCGTACCAAACTCTTGCCTTAAATCGCTGAGAAAATCTCGATATCCTCACGGTGAAAATCGAAAAAGATGAAGAATCGCTCGAACTCGTGAGAAACTTTTTCCCTCGTGGTATAGTCATAACTGAACTTGAGGAAGCAATAAAAAAAGGATATACTTCCCTCTTTAAGTCGGTAGAAACTGAGATTCGTGGAGAGCTCACTGAGGCATGAGAAGATGAGTCGATCGAGACATTCCAAGAGAATCTTGGCAATCTCCTCATGACTCGTCCCGAATACGGAAAAACTATACTCGGGATTGACCCCGGATACCGCACAGGATGCAAGATCGTCATCCTCGATCCACTTGGCAATCCTCTCACTTTTTCTAAGATATTTCTCGATACACGTGCTGAAGCCGAGAAAATCATCAAAAACCTCGCTGATACATACAGTCCTGATATCGTCGTCGTGGGAAATGGAACTGGTGGAGATGAAACCGTAGAACTCGTGCAATCTATTCTCTCAATTCCGATTTTTATAGTAAATGAATCCTGAGCCTCTGTCTACTCAGCATCAGAAGTCGCCCAAGAAGAGTTCCCTGATCTCGATGTCACTGATCGCGGGACGATCTCGATCGCCCGAAGATATATCGATCCTCTCTCAGAACTCGTGAAGATCCCTGTCTGAAGCATCGGTGTCGGGATGTATCAGTATGATATCGCCCCTAAGAAGCTCGAAGAGCGCCTCGGATATACGGTCGAAGATACGGTCAATCAAGTCGGAGTCAATGTGAATACTGCCTCTGTCCATGTCCTCTCATATATTTCAGGACTCGATAAACGTACAGCGAAAAAAGTCTACTCTCATCGCCCCTATACTTCTCGTGCGAAACTTGCAAAAGTCCTTACCAGTAAAGCCTATGAGCAAGCGATAGGATTTCTGCGAATTCCTGAGAGCAAAGAATCACTCGACAATACCGATATCCACCCAGACCAATATGCTCTCGCAAAATATATCATCGAGCAAAAAATCACTCCAAGTGACTTCAGCGAATATAAAACTGAACTCCAGAAACTCTATCCTGAAGTCACCACTCGAACTCTAGAATTCATCTGGGAATCCTACGAAAATCTCGGTCGAGATCCACGCACACAGTCAAGCCATCGGGAAGCAAAAGCAAAGAAATCACTCACAAATCTCAGTGAAGGTGATATCGTCGAAGGGGTCGTACGAAATGTAGTAGCATTCGGTGCTTTCGTCGATATCGGACTTAAAAATGATGGACTCATCCACGTCTCAGAGATCGCGGATCGCTACGTGAAAAATCCTATGGATTTCCTAACTGTCGGACAAGAAGTAAAAGCAAGAATTCTCAAAATTGATAAAGACAGTGGGAAGATACAGCTCAGCCTACGAGGAATATAATTCTAGAATATATAATGATATAAAATCCCTTCCTTACGAAAATTGGGATTTTTAATCTTTTTCTAGAATCCTCATCTCTCTCGCATGAAGATCATCTATAAGTTGCTTATAGAGAGAATCGTGCAATGTTCAATACTGTTGTACTGAGAGTCATATAGAGTCTATGAAAATCTGTTGTAAGACCATGTGCAAGAGTTGTGGCAAGATTGAGATTCCCCATCATGAGTGCAAATTGAAACATAGCAACCCGCTGGATTACTTGTGCTTATATATCCATAGGTAGCAATACAAGAAAGTGTATTCATGAAGGAAGCCTAGCATATCCTTGTATATTTCACAAAAATCACTACATTTTATATATTAAAAGACTTTTTATGAATATTTCTTATTGTTCTATAGATTCGCCACTCGGTGAACTCATCGCTGTAGCAGATGAAGATTATCTTCTTTTGCTAGAATTTTCAGACTCCAAGCAACTTCAGAAAAAACTCTCATCGCTTGACATTGGAGAGAGTTGATCAAATCCCCTCCTTGATCAGACAGAAAAAGAACTCTCTGAATATTTCGCATGAAAGCGCAAAAATTTTTCTATCCCGCTGGCACCAACTGGAACAAAATTTCAGCAAAAAGCTTGGGAAGCACTCACACAAATCCCCTTCGGAGAAACCCTAAGCTACAAGCAAGAAGCCATCCTCGCATGAAATCCGAAAGCCGTGCGCGCGATCGGAGGAGCGAATAATAAAAATCCCATCGTCATCATCATCCCGTGTCATCGAGTGATCGGGGCTGATGGGAATCTCGTCGGATACGGTGGGGGTATGACGCGAAAAATATGGCTGATCGAACATGAGAAAAAATCTCTCTAGAAGATTTTATTCTGATAGGATAGATCCGGAAGAAAAAGAAAGAGCAAAATCTTTCGGATTTCGGTATACAGAAACTTCATGACAATCCGTACGAGATCGACTCACCTCACAGCCGACGAGGAGTCACTTCAGTGTCTCAGAAAAAGGCTGATCAAAGAGAAAATTCCCAAGAGAATAATATATTGGTACTCATTTATAGATCTCTACATCCTCAACGACATGAGGATGATGTCATATGATAAGTCGCGCCCCTGCATCGATAAAATCATGAGCAATTTTCGCCTGCCTTTCAGTATGTCCTGTAGCATACTCTGTTCAGAAATGGATATTCGCGATGACGATATACCCTGAAGCTGTAAGATCTTTTATACGTTTTGACTCTGCTTCGATGTCGGGACGAGACTCGATCGTATCGATCGCAAAAAAGGCATAGGTATCGCCACGGATCGTACGAAGAGCAACTCGATCATATCAAAAAGATGTGATCCCCCCAGAGAGAAAAGTCGAAAAACTGGATTCAAATACTTTCTTTCCACAGTCATGAGAGTGATTATTGGCGACGTTCGCAAGAGTGATGCCAAGATCTCGAAACCAAGGGAGATACTTCGGATCGGTCCACATCTGGGTCGATTTCGATGTACGAGGGCACTCTGTATCGCTTGCAAGTCCGGATTCAAAATTCACGATCACATCATCAAATCCAGAAAATATACGATGATATTTTGTCTTGAGGTCATTCGCTATATCGTATCTTTGGTAGAGAATACGAGCCACTCGTCATGAATATCATTCGGCTCTTTTTTCATAGTAGGAAAATCCTCTTGCCCAGTGACTATCTCAAGCAAAAAGAAATACTCCGACCGAAGATCCTGAAAGCGAGAATATCTCGCCGGATACAGTTTCTTTTTTCGGGATGAATGAACCAAAGATATGAGAAGTATTATCAATACCAGCTCAAGACCCTGAGATACTATCGACACTTGTGCGAAGTGAGAGATCAAAATCATTATTTCATTTTTTCTCTGCGAGAATTTTGGCAACGGCAAGACAGTTCCTACAGTCAACTTCGATCTTCAGAAAATCTTCGATCGTACCAAATCTGAGAACATCGATACTTACCGTATCATGGAGAACTGCGAATTCTTCACGAACATGATGAGAAAAATCGACTGAAGCAATAACAAGAACGCGTTTCTCTGGGATTTCTGAAAGGATTCTTGCGATATTTTGCTCTTGAATTCCAGGAACAAGGTTTCTCCGAAGCAGAAGTGGTGAAGTGGAAGCATCCGGAAAGTATCGTGCTATACGAAGTATATGTTCCCCGAGTCCGTGCTCACGAGTCGATCCCGAAGCGTCGAATATCCGACCAATCTCTGATCCACTTGCATAGGGATCTATCCCCTCGCCTTGTATACACACAGAAAGATAGCACAATTGCGATACACCATTTGGTAGTGATCCGACCGGATTTTTTTCAAGACCGAAATGATCAGGAGAGATAATAACAATCCTATCAAATCTTCTATATTTCTTCCGAAGATCGGCATAAAATGCATCGATATTCTTCCCTGTAATACCATGATGGGGAAGGATTACGACTTCATATACTGAACCAAGATTTTGAGCATTATCGACCTCCCTCTGGGTCGATGGATCAGAAGAACCACATCAAGTAAGAAGGAAGGCACAGGTGAAATATAAGAGAATTCTCATCATATTTTAATGAATTTGGATTGTGCCACCAGAATATTTCTGGACTGTTCCCCCCCACTCAAATACATCATATTCACCAGATCGGACAAATCGTTTTAAAATCCTATCATCAAATCGTGTGCCTACATTCGGCCACATATATTCTTTTTTTGGAGAAGTCTCAAGCGGATATGCTTCGAGAAGGACGCGCATCTGGGAAGTCGGCTTCGCTCGAAAATCAAGCGTCAAATACGGATCAAGCGCAGTATCGAACTTAAATGATACAAAATAGAGGGTATCTCGATCAAATTCAGAAATCCAATATTCGATAAAATCCTGTTTTTCTTTTGGGTTAAATCCTATGATATCAAGTTTTTCATCGAAAAACGCTTCAATATCTCTTCCATAGATCTGCCAACCATTTTGATTGTAGGCATAGTTAGGGACTTTCGCAGAGTAATAAAGGTATTCATGGGACGATGCCTCATTTTGTACTTGGACCGAAGAATATCGATCTGCCGAAAAATCCCAAGTAGTATCCCGACTAAAACCAGGAAGAATCTTCGTAAATACTCATCCTTGTGGAAATCAGACAGTAAGACTATTTGGTCGAGATAGTTTATCATAAACATAGACAAGTGGCTTACAGAGCTCTGCCATAGTCACAGATTCAAAATCTTTCGCCGTATAAAGGAGATATTCACCGCTTTTATCGAGTGGGATAACACGGAAAATCGGTATGAGACTTCCAGTAAGCTCATCAGGAGTAATCTTATCGTACTCGGTATCTCATTTTTTTTGGACTTGTTTTCCACCTGGGATAAGTGGTGGGGTATCACCTTGAGACTCATAGTATCCAAGAATTTTCTTTGTCAGACTTATGTCGAGAAGATTCCCCTCGCTATCGAGGTTTTCCTTTTTCCATTTCTCGTCATTACCAAGAGATATTATACGTTCTGCATTTTGAAGATCTGATTTATAGAAAAATACAATACCTGGATATTCTTTATACTTTATCGCATATGCATGAGTGAACTCTCGTGATTTTTTCATCTGAGCAAGAAGTTTTGCTCCGACATCATCCTGAATCGAGAATACTTCTTCGACTTCATTGAGTCCGTCGCGACCGATACGATACCAGAGATAGGATACACTTTCTTCTGTCCAGTAGGAAGTAAATGAGATTTTTCCGACTTGCAGATTCTTGGGATAGTTTTTTCCGAGAGTATCGAATGAGAGGGATCTTCCACTTCCATCAATAAATCTCTGTTTAATACTGGATCCTCCACATCCTCATGAAGTTTCTTTTACCAGATAGACTCGATCAGAAATCTTCGAGAATTCTGTTTTTTTGCCGAACATGATCTGACTCTCAGAAAGACTTCATGATGATCGATCTTTTTTCACTCGTATTTGTCGTGATGATTCAGCATTTATAAAATATGAACCATCTTCTGCTCTTTCTGGAAGTTTTGATACATATTCCCATTGATCCATACTCTCGCCTGTCATATAGGCAAGCTGTATATATTCATCACCGACAGTAAAATATGGTTTTTTCACTCGAATACAAAGATCCGAAATACAGATATCATCCACACTTGCTATTTGAGCTTCTCAAGAAATCGTTGTAATAACTGTATTTTTTGTATCTATAAGACCTCTTGTTACTGTAGTGCCTGTATAATTTTCAAGAGGAAAGATAAGTTCTCCACTCGACATAACTTCTCCTGTAAATTCACTCCCACTCAATGAAGATCATATCTCATCTAGTATTATGCGAGAAGATCAAGAAGATTCTGTGAAATTATCAGGTTTTTGGATCTGAGATAGAGAACAAGAACTCATACATAGCACAAAAAGCACAAAAAGAAGGGAAAATTTTTGCATAAAAAAGAAGGAAAAGAATTCCTCGTAGTATAGATATATGTATCGGAAAGTAAAGAAGGAGAATTATATCGATTTAGGTAAACTCGTGTTTTTATTTTCGTTCCAAAAGACTATTAGCTCTTTTAGATTTTTAAAAAAACCTTCTCATCTTATATTTTATTTCACTTCATATGAGACTAATCTTTCCCTCGCAGGATTCTCCATGCCTTACGGAGACGCTTCCAGAAAGATGATTTCTTTTCTATTTTAGAGGTATCAGGGACTGGAAATATAGATACACCTTCCCCTCTTTCCAGAGTACTATACCACTTTCTATCTTCTTCCGACCAAGTAGAAAAAGATTTTGTCTCGTCTTGAAGTGAAGAATTTTTCAGTCTCTCATCTGATGTTACTTCCCAGCCACACCATGCAGGTTTCACGATTTCTATTTTAGGATCAGAAACTTCCACATCTGCAGTGATTACTCAAGCATTCAACCCCTCATAACTATCGATAGACCAGTGAGCCCCTGTCGGATCGACCCAATCTCTGCGAAGCTTCGACACTTCACCATGTCCGATCATCATATAAAGCGCACTCCGATCTTGCACTGGCCATTCGTACTCATCTCGCATAGAAGGATCCATATGATCTCATTTTTTCTTCGTAACCTTGAAGCAGAAAAATGAAGATCGTACTCCAGTCGTGAGATCTTCGATCATACGTATGCGGAGCTTGTATCCAGATTCTTTATGGATAGTAGACTGTATAAGCCGCTGTCCCATGAGGGAATCACGGAGAGTGATCCACTCAGGGTGGTTGGGATTTACGACGAATTTTCGTTCGATTTCGAGGTTGGTAGCCATATAGATGAAGTTATGAGTAAATATAATCCATAAAGGTCTCTGCTACCATAGACTTGTCATACTCTTTTTTACTTCTTGGGTAATTCGATCCACTTTAGATTTTTCGCATCACTGAAGCCCGTGATATTCATCCGAATGTGATACGCCAATACGGCGATATTTTTTATCGCCTAATCATCAAGATTGATGAAATATTCCAGTATGACGACCAAGATATCTTGTCACCCAGGATGTTCAAAGTTCTTCAGATGGAGGAGATATCTCTGCAACAAGTGTCTTCACATAATCCATCCGAGCATATCCAAGTTCAGTATGATGATGAAGAAGAAATATAGCATCTTCTGGGGTTGTATCTACTTGAGCAAATATTTTATTTTTATCATGATCTTTATAGTGCAAGATAAGCTTTCATACTCTTTCATTTCACTTTCATACGACTTGTACTTGCAGAGAACACTCATAGCCTTGCCAGTTATCTCCAAATTGTGCTGCTAATTCCTGCAAGTAATCGCGCGATAGCCTCTCTTTGATCTTATCCCAACGTGACTGCGTATACTCAAATTCCATTTTCTGAGCATGGAACAATCGTTTCCGACGAATAAGTTTTGCATCATTCCAGTTAATCCTATTTGTTATAAGAGGATCTTCAGGATGGAGGTATTCTAGATGATTCATAGAAATAGGATTTCAATCAAAATGAATTATTGACGAGTTCAATCGAGAGATTTCTTTTGTAATTTTTTTAGCTTGAACTCTCTTTTACGCTCTCATTGAAGTTCTTCTCATCATCCTAGATGGATATCCTCTATCAGAGCTCATCTATCCTGAGTTTTTGCTATTACTGTACCTATATTGGCTCATGTATATACATCAACTTTCCATTGTTTCTTTGGGTCAGTATGTACCTTATAACGAGCAAACTCCACTTGACCGATTTTTTGGCCAAGAAGAGTGGCAAAACCGGAAGAAATAGAATAACTGAATTCTTCTTCGGATTCTTTCTCTCATTCTTTATATTTCTTTTTACAGACTACCCTATAACTCTGATTTCCTCGCTCTCATTTTCCATGAACTCGAAATGAGTATTTGGCATCTCCTATTTCTGGATGTCATTTTTTATGACTGAAATCATGTATACGAAAAAGGGATACAATATTTTGAAGTTCGTTATTAAATGAAGTCGATTGATCATTTCATGCAACAAGTATTCCGCTCACTTTAGCTTGAACCTTTGAAAGAAGAGTATCAATATTTCCTTCTTTTGCTATATGTGTCCGAGTATGAATAGATCAATCCGCTCATGCTGGAGGAGCGTAATCTCATGAGAGAAGGTATTGTTTTGACATAATAATATAAAATATATATAAATATACTTTACATATTATATACTATATTTGTAATAAATACAATTTTTCATTATTCTTTCCAATTTGCAGGCTCCTTATATACAGCATTTGCACGAGCTTGCCAGAACTCACCTGTTTCGAGACAATATCCAGTAAGATGTCCTCAGAAACAACAGCCCGTGTCAAGACCTATCGTGTTATGTCGAACTCGGAGTCACTCCACTGCCCAGTGACCATAGATAATCAGCTTTTTTCCTTCATAGTACTCATACCACGGCTTGCCTTCATGCATTCGAATTAGAGTAGAAATCTCTCTCGGAGTATCAAGTCCCATATCAGGATGGAGTCATCCATGAACGACGATAAAATCCTCTCGCTCAATAATGTGAGGAAGACTAAGTATCCATTCTTTATGATCTTTTAGGGATTCTCTCAGTAGGACGGTTTTTTCGTATTCGATGTTGATCCAATTTTGGTTTTTTCCGAAAATCTCTAGTGGACGATCTTGTAACAAGAAATATTCATGATTCCCGAGGACACTCCAGGTATTTGGACGATTTCTGACAAACTCGATAACTTCGAGCGATTTTGGTCATTTATTGATAA
The DNA here is from genome assembly GCA_043770315.1 of Candidatus Altimarinota bacterium. Classification (GTDB taxonomy): domain Bacteria; phylum Patescibacteriota; class Gracilibacteria; order BD1-5; family UBA2023; genus JAGOMW01. The sequence goes on from JAYVIJ010000023.1 coordinate 20,922, forward strand.
GGTCGCCGACAAAATAGATATCATCAGCATCTGTGAGCTTCATCCTCACACAGAGAAGCATGAGTTCATCATAACAACCATGGACATCTCCGATAAATAAGGTACGATTTTTCATGAAGATGATAATAGGCAGAATTACAAGGAAATCAAAAAAATCCTCCTTTCGGAGGATTTTTTATTTTAGTTTAGATTCTACATATGCGAGCTTTTCCATGAGGACTGCGAGATCCTTCTTATCTTGGAGTACTGCTTTCTTTAGAGCTTTCATCTTTGCTTCGAGATCTTGATTGTCGAATATCCCTGCTTTCTTACGGGCATCGATTTTTATCTTGATATCAGATATACTTGCATTATATTTTGTTATACGAACTTTGACAATAGCAATATCACCGAGAAGTTTCTTCTTTTGCTCTACGAACTTCTGTATTTGGGCCTTCGAGAATGTCACCTTAAGGACTGGTTTTGGCTTGATCGGAGAAGTGATACGAGTCTCTCCTGAGACGGTAGAAACAGCTGATACTGGAGATACTATCGAAGCTAAGCCGAGAAGTGATACGATGATGAGAATGATAGAAAGAAAGTACCTCATAATGAAAAAATAAATGAATAGATATTTTCATTATAGAGAAAATGACGAGAATACAATCAAAAGAGTCTATACACTTTATACTCTTATCGTGGAGGATCTACTTCCCTATGAGGGAGATCGTGATGATCGCCTCTCCTGACCATGGATCTCCTGACATCATATTTTCACGAAAACGGAGTTCATATCCGCCTTTCTGGGCGAGATCGACCGTAGAGTCAGTCCCAAAAGGTCCGTCCATATTCGCATCGGGCATGACGATCTGTGCGAGCCTCAGATTCCCTGTAGCACTTCCAGGAAAGTCGATCGTGACACGCATCGAAGTCGCGAGAGAATTGATAAATGATATCTTCGTCTCTACACCTGCAATGTGCTTCACACGGATAGCCCTGGTTTCAAGTCCTGAAAATATGGGATAATACGCGCTTCCACTTCCTGAGAGATCTTCGACAAGTGGATCTTGAGTATCGAGAGATCATGAAATCATGAAACCCGTCAACGCCAAACTTCATGTAGCTGCTCCTCATGTTTGTACGAGAGATCACGTATTCGTCTTGTCTGGAACGACGATAGGTTCAGAGAGGGTGCAAGCACCAAGAACAAGAAGGCTCGTTAGAGCCATAATACGGAGAATCATGGAAGTAAAATTAATGAAATTTCATACTATCTTTACAGCATCTGATAGCAAAGAAAAAAAGAAGACAAACACTTTTTTCACCTTTTTTATAAAATATATTTCTCATCGATTCATTTCTCACTATACTTTCCCTATGAACCTCGACACCCTCCTCCATCCTCTTCGATCTCTGTTTCAGAAACTCGAAATACAAGAAGAAAGTATATTCCTCACGGAGGGTAAAACCCAGTGATATCTCAGTCAGCTCATACTCACTCCATGAGAACAGAAAATCCTCAATATATCGTTCCGTACAAGATCGCGAAAATTCGCAAATATAGTCGAATTCCAATTCCGTATAAGACCAGAAGACCTCTGAGAAGATGAGAGAAATGATCTCCAAAATATACAAATCTCACTCAAATCCAAACTCTCATCCCTCCTCCCCGATCATAGCATAGAAGTCACGATAAAACTGAGTGATTGTTGCGGAAAATGATGTTATGCCTGTCGCAAATATGGTCGAGAAAATGCTCCTCTTCGGTAATATAACTCCAAAAAAACATGAAAAAAATCGGTATTTTTGCTCAGAGACGAGAATACGCAGGAAGACTCTTTAATAATCTCGCCTTTGACTATGTCACTAAGATCGAACAAACAGGAAATATCGTCATCATCATCCCCTGTTTTTCTCCTCATACAGATTTCTATATAGAGATGTGTGATGCTTTCGTATTTCCATGAGGACCCGATATCGATCCGTCTCTCTATGGTCGAGATATGCAGTGAGCAAGAAATACGATCCCCGCCTATGATCGATATCTCATGAACTCCATGGGGAAAATCGCAGAGACCAAAAAACCACTCCTCGGAATCTGTAAAGGGATGCAACTCCTCAATGTCTATCATTGAGGATCTCTCAAACAAGATGTAGAAGAAAATACCTATCACTTCCAGCCAGAACGAGGATATGAGGAGATAGATGAGATCGTGATCGTAGAGGAAGACTCTTTCCTCGGGAAGCTCTATACGAGTAAGCAACTGCGGATCAACTCGATCCACCACCAAGCAGTGGAAACTCTCGGTAGTGGACTCTCGATCGTCGCGATGAGTACCTACGACGATGAGATCGAAGCGATCGAACACGAGACTCTCCCCCACTACGGCGTCCAGTGGCATCCAGAATATCTCGACTCTGGGAGGATTTTTGAATGGTTCGTAGAAAAGAGTGTCTAGAGAGGTATATGATAGACATCATATTCTCTCTCATTTTTTTGATCCTGAAGTACGCCTGCGAACTTCCGAGCAAGCTTATGACTCACTTCATTCGATGGATGCACTGAGTGTACGAGATATGAGTAAGTCGTATACTCTCTCACCCATGATATAAGTACCTCATACACTTCTGTGGCATATCATCTCCCATGCTCATCTTCTCGTATCCAGATACCGATATTGAGTTCAGAGGATTCGAGAATACGCAGTCCACCACATCAGAGAAGTCTATCACTTGATCTTTCGAGGATGAAATTCTCGAAAAGCTCTCTCTTCTCTATCTTTTGTTCCATATCAGTGAGCCATACGACCTCTTCTTCATAGGTCGGAAGATGCGGTGATATGTAGAGATCTTTATTTGCCTTGCAGTACTCTTCCTGAAGCTCATGGATACCGACTCGTCCATCGAGTGAGAATGGAATAAGAATACATCGAGGAGATTCGATAAGAGAGGAAGAAAGATCGAGATGGGGATTTTTGAGGAAAGACATCTTCCTTATTCTACTTCTTCCAAATTCAGATTCATTTTCTGCATATCCGCACCACTATGAACTTCTCACAATGCGAATTCTATGACTCCTTGAGTTTCATCACTGATTCATAGAGCTAAAATATGTGTTCGAATTTCTCTAAGCCTATCAATAGCAGGGCTCAACATCGTATCAAGTGCTCGTGTATCAACGCCTAATTTTCTTACTGACATTCTCCATACGATAGAATCCTGAGCATCATGTGCTGCGAGTACCTCCCCGATTAGTCTTGAGACTTCGAATTGGTTTCATCGTACATCTTGTACGGCTCCTGCGAGGGCAAGTCATGATGTCTGATACATTTTATCAAGATATTCTGTTCCGCCATCCCTAGTCAGTGCTGACATAAAAATAAAAGTTAGAAATTCAGATGACTATATCTAGCAAATACTTATTGTCAATGCAAATTTTTCTTAGAAGAAAATGTTTGAGAGAAAGTTCTTAGAAATAAGCTTATTTTGATAACTCTTTGATGATTAATCCCAATAATACATCTAACTCTGCTTGAAAAGTTACAGTTTGCACATTTGGAAGAATCTCCTTTTTTGAAATATGACCGTGTGCCATATCATCGGCAATATGTTTTAAAGAGTTTTCCAAATGATGTAAGCTTTTTTTAATACTAGAATTTCATTTATTTGAAGCAACTTCCACGAAGTTTTCCTTTCAAAAAATAGGAGGAATATGATCTTTGATTATTCTTACTAAAAATCATACTGAAAAATAGCATTGATTATTGAATGCAATATTAACTTCTTCACACAGACGGATTAATTTTGATATATCAAAATTATTTAAATTTAATAAACGGAGCTCATCAATCCTTGATTTACTAATATAGTCTTGAGAATCAACATTAATGGATAGAATTGCTTTTCTTGGCTCTTCATTGAGTGAAAGCCGAAACTCTTGAATCATTTCAATTATAGCACTATGATAGCTTGGATAATTGTCATTATCATCCTGATCAGAAAATAAAGGATAATTTTTTCTACTAGATTTACTCTTAAATTCTTTAATTATATCTTGTATGTCTTCTCGGGCTAATTTTGATTTTCATTGTCTTATAAGCTTATTCATTAATCATTCTAGCTCGTTTAGTTCATCTTTTATTGCTATATCTATTCAAAGAAACCCTATCGAGATTAACTTAGATTGGATTTTCTTTGCAATTGAATCAATTTTATCCTTTTCTTGCATAAATAAATTTAAATTCTCTCCTTCCCTCCCATATAATTCCTGAGAACTTTCGGAATAGTGATCGTCGCATCTTCATTCTGATAGTTCTCCATGATCGCCACGAGTGCACGTCCACAGGCGAAAGCAGTAGCGTCATTGGTATGGATGAGTTCGACTTCCCCGCTCGTTCGGCGGACACGAGTCTGAAGTCTGCGAGCCTGATAGTCGGTCATATAGTCAGCGGTATGCGTCTCACGATATTTCTGCTGACCAGGAAGCCAAGCTTCGATATCTGATCATTTCGCATTCGGCTTTCCGATGTCAAAGGTACACTTTTGTAATTTTTGATACGGGATCTCGAGGGATTGCATGAGGTACTCTTGGAGTCCCGCAAAGAGGAGGTGCTCATCATGTGAGGTCTCGGCGACAGAGAATGACTCCATCTCGAGCTTATCGAACTGATGCATGCGGATGATCCCTTCCATATCTTTTCCATACGTTCCTGCTTCACCACGGAAGCTCGTCGCATATCCGAGATAGCGCACGGGCATATCAGCTTCTGAGAATATCTCACCTGCATGCATAGACCCGAGGACATGCTCAGCACTTCCCTGAAGCCAGAGATCTTGCCCTTCGATCTTATATCGTTCTTCTCGGGGTTCGAGACGATCCATCGCATCATACGGAGCTGTCTTGATCATATAGGGAGGGAGGACGGGAGTGAACGGCTTATTCGAAACATTGAGTCCATGTTCTGCGATGACCTTATCGAGCACAGATGAGTCTCCGAGTGTATCCATCACCCACTGGATGAGGGCGAACTGGAGCTTCACGAGATCTCCCTTCAGGTACGCGAATCGAGCACCTGCCACATTCGCAGCACGGTCTTTATCGATCCAGCCACGTATAGCTGCGATCTCTGCATGATTCTTGATCGGAAAATCAAATTCTCGGATCTTCCCCCACTGTTTGACTGTCACATTCTCCTCTTCAGTCAGACCGATCGGAGTATCTGGAGTCGGGATATTCGGGATACGTTTATAAAGAGCGTGGAATTCTCCCTCTATTCGATCATATTCTGGTTCGAGAGATTGGATTTTTTCTTTGATCGATTTTGCCTCTTCGAGCACTGTAGGTTCTGGTTTTCCTTTGCCCATACTAGCAGAGAGCTCATTACGACGAGCTCGGAGTACATCGAGGTCTTGCTGAAGAGCAACTCGTCGGACATCGAGATTGATCACTTCATCGAGATCGAGTCACTTCACGACTTTATCATGGAGTGCTTTTCGGACAAGCTCAGGGTTGGTACGCAGGATTTTGATATCGATCATAGAAATATGTATGAGAAAAAGACTTTAGATAAGGATTATAGAGAAATAGATTCGAATTTCAATCTTTTCATATTTTTGCAAAAAAAACAAAAATATGATAGAGTAAGATAGAACTAACACTATTATGACCAAAAGAGAAAAGGAACTTCTCGAAGAAATCACTCGACTCAAAGATAAGCTCGATCACGCCCAAAAATGGATGAATCGACAGGTCCAAGAAACTTCCACATCAAATAAAGGATTTTTCGAAAGACTAAAGAAGAAACCGAGTTTTTTTGAACATATACTTCGTTTTGTCTATGAAGTAAAGTTTCAAAATATCATCCATCGGATAAAAAAGTTCCATCTTTTTCACCGTCACTACAGTATCGTAGAAATATGGGAAAAACGGATCGAAGCATTTTTTGTATGAGCTGCCATCATCCTCTTCTGGAGAGGCATATGGAATCTTGCAGATCACTATCTCTTTCCAGGAGATGAGAATAAGATGATCTCAGCATTTGCCTCGCTCTTTATCGGTATGATGATCCTGATACTCACTCGATCCTTCGTGAACCAATTCCTCGATGAAGCGGTAGAAGAAGCTGATTAGCTATAATCAATAACAATATGCTTTCCTTGGCAAACATAGATATACATAATCTTTTTCTTATAATTTCGACGGTCCTCGTCTATGGATCGATGTTTCGATATATCTACTCGATCATCATCGGAAAGACAAAGCCGAATCTCGTCGGCTGGCTCCTGTATCAGATTGCGACTATCTGTATACTTATCTCAAGCTATGAGCTCGGGAGCCTCCCGACGATCATGCTATCACTTGCTTTTGCTTTGACACAATTGGTCGTGATCATACTTTCTTTTCGATATGGATTTACTCGTTTTGAGAAAAACGAAGCATTCTACTTTGGTATCTCAATAATATCTCTGATTTTTTGGGTCGTAGCCCATCATAATCGTGAACTACTGACCGCGACACACTTTACCGAGCGATGACTCGCGATATTCGTCCTCACGACCAATACGTTCATAGAGATCATGGGGGCACTCGCTATCTTTACGAAACTCTACAGATATCCTGAGACTGAAGATGCTACTTCATGGCTCTTATGATGGCTAGCTGGACTATTCGCACTGCTCGCAGTGACCTCATATGCCTATGAAGATCTCCTCTATCCAAGCTATATTCTCGTGACGAATATTGCCATATGGCTCCTCTGTTTCCGCAAGAAACCACGGTGGAGATTCGTGCATGTATTTAATCGGTTAGAAAAAATCGTCGGGCGCAACTGGCGAGGAAAGGAATAATTTCTATCAAAAAATCTTCTTGCTATCTAATCAAGGAGATTTTTTTGTATTTTCTCATTCTTTGCCTATAATCTTTTTGCTCTAACCATCTGATTTACGTGTCTCTCTACAATATCTATCGACCCCGAGACTGGGACTCTGTCATCGGACAAGAATACATCATCACAATACTTCGAAATAGCCTCGATACTGGACGTGTCCATCATGCCTACCTTTTTCATGGTTCACGTGGAACCGGGAAGACGACGAGTGCTCGTATCCTCGCAAAAGCTCTCAACTGTACAAACCTCCAAAATGGAAATCCCTGTCATGAATGTCCTAATTGTCTCGCATTCGATACTGATACACTTCTCGATATCATCGAGATCGATGGTGCGTCGAACAATGGAGTCGAAAATGTCCGTGAACTGATCGAACGAGCGAGATTCGAACCCAATCAAGGTACCTATAAGATCTATATCATTGATGAGGTACATATGCTCTCGACTGGAGCATTCAATGCCCTTCTTAAAACTCTCGAACAGCCACCAAATCATGTAAAATTCATCCTTGCGACGACCGAGATCGATAAAGTCCCTGAGACGATCCGATCTCGTACTTTACGTTTTGATTTTCGTAAGATCGGGATAGATGATATCATCAAACGACTTGAATTCGTCTGTCAGTCTGAGTGACTCAAGGCTGAAGATGAAGCCCTCCGTATCATCGCAAAGAGCGCTCGTGGATGACTTCGAGATGCTCTGACACTCCTGGAGCAAAACATGATGGATGGCGAAGTCAGCACTGAGCATGTCCGTTATACTTTGGCGCTCGTGGAAGATTCGATGATCGATGCTTGTATCGACGCTCTCGAATATGAGCAAGTTTCGACGATCCAAGAGCTTCTCGAAACACTCAAAGAAAAACATATCGAAGCACGTTCATTTTTCGAACAACTGATGTATCGTCTCCGTGACCATATGATCACGCATTTGGATGATCCTCGATTCTATATATATAGTGAGATACTCAATATGCTCGAATCTGCTTACGGGCGGATCCGAAGTATCCCCGATGGGATGATGCTCATCGAGATCACACTCCTGCGTATCGTCCGTCGATGAGGAAATACAGAGCAAAGAATTGCATCTCCTGCGATACCAACCAAGAAAAAAGAAGAGTCCACTCACCCAAAAGAAACTCCCATTGCTCCCGCTCAGAAAATTCCTGAGCAAAAAATCGAGACTCTCAAAGCCGAGATAAAAGAGAAGAAAATACATGGATCCACATGATCGACGATACCAAAGGAACAAGAACCCCAAATATGATCGACGACTTTTTCCTATCCAGCACTCATCAATCATCTTAAATCGACTGAACCAGCACTGACTATGGACTTAAAATCAGCACGATTCCAAGTCGATGGTACAACTATGATCTTAAGTTTTAATAAAAAGTGGAACTATGATCGTGTCAATAATTCTGAGAAAAAAAATATCATTTCTGAAAAAATATCAGCTCTCTTCGGAGAAGCATGGAAGATCGAATGTAAACTTGTAGAAGGGGGTGAATGACTCAAGGATGCTGTTCATGAAGTATTTTAACTCTTGTTATTTTTCTTATGCTTACTATTAAAACACTCCTTCCCGTCATATTTGGAGAAGTATTTTGGAAAAAGATCATCGCCTATAGTCTCCTCTTTTTGATCGGATATGCTCTGAAAGATTTTCTGATCCTCTTTTTTGTGACGTTTCTTTTTGCATATATATTTCTCGAGCTTGGCACCTACTTCGCCGCTAAAATACATGCATGGTGAGTCCGTGGAAAGACTGATCGTGCTCATATCATCGCACAAAAATATGCAACTGCCAATATCGTCATCACAGGACTTTACATCATATTTATCAGTATTGTTATTTTCATATTCGTGAATATACTTCCCCAGATAGGAGGTGAAATACAACGTTTTCTGAAGGAAGCCCCGAATATCGCTCTCCAAGGAAAAGACTTCATCATAAAAATAGAAGAAAGTACCAGTCTTGAGCTTGGACTCAGTAGCTTCATCGGCGACATGGTAAGCTCAGACAATCTGGAAGCAATAGGACAAAAAGCTATCTGATATATCACAAATGCTGGGATTATTTTGACAAAATTCTTTGTTGCCCTGATACTTTCTTACCTCTTCATTATCGATAGAAAACGCATAGAAAAATTTCTCTGACAGATAAAAAATGGAAATTTCCGATTTCTCTATGATGAATGGGCAGTCATAGCAAAAAAGATCGGAAGAGGGTTTGGACTCATATTTAAGGCGCAATCTATCATCGCTCTCGTCAATGCGATCATAACTTCTATAGGACTTATCATCATAAGCCTCTTTCATGGTGGAACAGCATTTCCTTTTATATTTACACTTTCCCTTATCGTATTTATCTGTGGATTTATCCCTGTATTTGGAACATTCCTCTCTGGGGTTCCCATTCTGATCCTCGCATATGGCTATGGATCTTCTGCTGGTGATGGCATCACGATAGCGCTTCTGTGTATCTTGATGATCGCGGTCGTCCATGCTATAGAAGCGTATTACCTGAATCCGAAGATCGTATCATCATATATGAATTTTCCGGTTTTTATCACTTTTATAATCCTTCTCATATCAGAGCATCTCTTTGGGCTTATCGGACTCCTCATGGGAGTACCTCTTTTTTCTATCCTTACTGGACTCATAGAAGACCTCGATAAGTATGTCACTGAAATCAAGAAGAAACTCGCTATCCTATAAAAATCGTTCAAAGCAAATCGATATCGTATGCTACAAGAAAAAATACAGCAATTTCTCTGATCTGAGCAACCATTTCCGAAAATTATCGTCATCTATGGTCCAACCGCTTGTGGTAAGACACGCCTCTCTCTAGAGGTCGCAAAATATACGAATTCGGAGATTCTATCGGCAGACAGTAGGCAAATATATAAAGGACTTGATATCGGTACAGGAAAGATCACACAAGCTGAAACAGAGTGAATCCCCCATCACATGATCGATATTATCGATCCGAGTATTACATTTTCGATGGTAGATTTTGCAAATCATGCACTGCCGATCATAGCTGATATCGCTCGTAAAGGCAAAATCCCTATTCTCTGCGGAGGCACAGGACTCTATATCGATAGTATCCTCTATGAGATGGATTATCCTGATACTCCTCCTGACTGGGAGTACCGAGATATGCTCGAGATGATACGCAAAAATGAGGGGGATGAAAAACTCTGGAATATGCTCCATGAAGTTGATCCAGAATATGCAGATGAGCTTCTCCCTGAGAACTATCGATATGTCATGCGTGGACTCGAAGTGATACGATCGACTGGAAAATCCAAACGAGAATCAAAAAATACAAAAATTCCTCGATTCTCACCTCTTTTCCTCACCCCCTACGATGATAAAGATCGTGCTGTTTTGTATGAGCGCATCAATGCTCGGGTCGAGAAAATGTTTGGCGATGGACTTATCGATGAGGTACAGCATATCATCGATATATACACCTCGAATTGCCCTGGTCTTGGTACGATCGGATACAAAGAGATAGTCGAATATCTCAAGTGAATGAGGACACTCGATGAGACCATCGCCCTGGTATCTCAGCATTCACGCAACTATGCAAAAAGACAAGTAACATGGAATAAGCGGTATGAAATCTGAACTTTCAATACTTCAGAAGAAGCACTGAAAGATACAAGTCAATAAACTTTTTCTTGACTAAAAAGTGATTCTGTTATTATATAGAGTCATCTTTTTTACGGAATATTTCGTAACTCAGAGCAAAAAAAGAATTGGTCACCTTTTTTTGGCTCAATTTCTGATATTTCATTTTTCGTAAAAAACTTATACCCATAAAAATAGCCTCTCTCTCGATTTATCTTTTATCTTTTCTTTTATGGTACATATGAAAAAGTATGCTGCTGAAGCTATGGGTACTATGGTGCTCGTGCTTCTCGGGTGTGGTTCTGCGGTACTTGCAGGTACAACACCAGGAAATCTGCATATTGCATTTGCTTTTGGTCTTTCTGTCGTTGCTATGGCTTATACTATCGGACACATTTCTGGGTGTCATATCAATCCTGCAGTGACCGTCGGAATGTGTATATCCGGTCGAATGAAATGGAATGAATGAATCTGGTATATCGTTGCTCAGTGTATCGGTGCTATAATCGGTGCTGGCGTACTTTCTTATATAGCGACTGGTATATTTACCAGTTCTTCGCTTGGGCAAAATGTCATAAATGCATGATTTAGCCTTCCTCAAGCTTTTGTCGCAGAATTCATCGCTACGATGATATTTGTACGGGTCGTACTTGGATCTACTTCTGATAAATCATGAAATGGTCCTCTCGCAGGTCTCGCTATAGGTCTTACTCTCGTACTGATCCATATAGTATTCATCCCTGTCACTGGTACTTCGGTCAATCCTGCTCGTTCTCTTGGTCCAGCGATCCTTGCTGGAGGTGCAGCGTGGAGTCAGCTTTGGCTCTTCTGGCTTGCTCCTATTCTGGGTGCTGTCGTAGCAGCATGGGCATATATGTGGTGTGAGAAAAAATAAAAGTCTTTCATAAAAAATCCCCAATATTGGGGATTTTTTATATGCTTATATTGTCGATCTTTGACTCTGGGGCAACGATCCTAAATCTAAAGGAGTAGCCATAAATCCTTCAAATTCCTTCATAGGAATACCTGCAGTTATTGCCATGCAATATTGATGTACCCAAGATATTAGTCGTTGAGGAAGTTTGCCATGAATACCAGTAACCTCCTTCACTCTTGATAAGACTCTTTCCTTCAGTCATTCGGTTCAATTTTTAAGCTCAGCATCTCTTATAGCACGAACTTCTTCATGCGTGAAATAATTTGGAGTCATTACAATGAAAAATAAAAAATTATTGATATATATTTACTCATATATAGTATATTGTCAATTTACATTTCTCCATAATTTTTTCTAAGATAGATAATATTTTTATCACTATCGAGCGAAAAAATATCAGAAGGCTTCTTATCACACAAACCGCCATCAAATCCGTAAATTTCTGGAAAAATGATTTTTGTAGCTTCTAATGTAACAGATTCTGGCTGCCCTGAAACATTCGCCGACGTAAGAAAAAGTGGATATTGTATTTTATCGCGAATATTTGCATCTATACAATTCTCTGCAACACGAAGGGAGATCATCGCATACTGATTTGGATCAAGGAAATTTGGTAATATAAATTCTGTATTTCTCTTTCCGAGAAAACTCCATGGATATGGATAGCTTTTGAGAAATTGGATCTGATCTTCTGATATCTGTATATACTTTTGCATCTCATCGTAGGAACGTATAAGAAGTGCGAGTTGTTTCGTGAAGTCTCGTCACTTAAGACGATATATTGTTTCATAATCTTCTTTCGTAAGAGGTCCTGCAAGTCAGTAGCATGTATCAGTTGGAAGGATAAATATCATAGTTTTATGATTGTATGAGAAAACATTTCAAAGACAAGATATTTCTCGATATATTGACAGGGTTTTTCTTTACATTATATTACATACATGAAAAATATCATGCCCCAAAATAATAACCCTATCAAATCAAGACGAGAGTGGATCAAATCTATGAGTACATTATTTGCTGGAAGCGTCGTCTCTACACTTGGACATGCAGAATTATCTCTCGAAAATCGCTATATATTTCGAAATCAAGGGACTTCCCTCAGTGACCTTCATACAATTGTCTATCGTGAACTTATCCAGAATATGGAATGCCTCCTTGCCTCACAAAGTATTCGAATCATAGGATTTCAAGGTGAAATTCGCCAAAATAGTACTGGAATATTCGAACTCACATATACTGTCACTGTTCGACCTCTTCGATCGTGAGAAAGCCCTCATAAACATATCGAACTCATAAGTCATGTCTGGAGAGAAAAATGAGTCGCAAAAACGAAAATCAAAGCTCGATATACTCAAACTTTCTCCACAAAAATTCAAGAGTGGCAGAAGAAATATACTAGAATATCCTCTACTTCTGTCCATGAATCTGGCGACGACGATCTGTATCAAATAGGAACACTTGCCCTTGCTGAAGGAAAAAGAAAAGAATAACTCACTTTTTACATAAATATAAAACCCAGGATAAGATTGAGTATCGTGAACCAGAACCAATATCCTCTCGGAGTCACTCATTTCAGATAGCTCGCTCCAAAATGCGAGAATATCAGAGTAGCAATTGTCGTCCAAATGAGATAATTGAGATTTATATTCATGCTCGCTATTATATGTTTAATGCCTTATTTCTCAAAGGAGAAATAAGGGGAAATTTTGATTCAAACATCCAGTAATAAAAAGAGGGTATATGATTCAATTATTTCAAATCGAGAGCGTAGTGAATTAAATAATTTCATAACGCAGACTATCTACATCCCCTGCTCCAAGAAGCAAAATAATAGAAGTATTCGGATTTTTTTCATCATATTCTTGGATGAGTCTCGCGGTATTTTGGAGTCAATCACCATCTTTTACATTTGGTTGATTGCCATAGATCGCACTTATGAGCTTTTCCATCGTCATCCATTCGACATCTTCTTTCTTATCTCGTGAGAAGTAGATATTCGGGATGATGAGACTATCGAGATCAGAGAATGAAGTCGCAAATTCTGAGAGAAGTTCGCGCGTACGAGAGTACTGATGCGGCTGGAATACGACAAAGAGTTTCTTATCATGATATTTCGTTTTTATAGCCCTGAGTGTTGGTCGGATCTCATTCGGATGATGACCATAGTCTGACATCACGATATTCCCGTTTTTGGTCGTCCCAACGATCTCTGATCGTCTCCATGATCATTTATAGGACTCGAGTTTTGGAACGATGATATCATCTTGCATCCCGAGCAGTCGACCAACCGTATAGGCAAGATGGGCATCATGGAGAAGATGATCGCCTGGGACTTGAAGATCCATTTTCGGGATCTGCATCGATTTTTCGACGGTATAGATTTTTTTTGTACCACAGCAGTCTTCCTCTACACGAGGAAAATATATAATTGTATCATTTCCGACAATAATTTTTTTCTCTGGATGGATATCGAGTTTGGTAGAATTCTCATCATCAGCAGAGATGATGATGAATCCAGAGGTCTGATCCACGATAGACTGAAATGCGGAAATATAGTCTTCAAGTGATTTATAGTAATCAAGATGATCGAGATCGATATTCGTAATGACGGTGATATACGGATGATACTGGAGAAATGATCGCTTATATTCACAGGCCTCGATGACGAAGTTTTCTGCTTGGATTTCTGTATAGAAATTGGTATTTCCAAGCTGTGGAACTTGCGTCCCTATGATTGCGGAGCATCCAGGAGCAGTCGGCATATATGCGAATGATCCATCATCAGGGATTTCGATCGTCGAATTATCCTTGTATTCATTGGCAAGCATGAGGGTCGTCATAGTGGTCGTCGTCGATTTTCCATGACTTCCCGTAATAGCAATTCCCTGTTTCGCATCGAACACTTTCCCAAGTGCGACAGGATAGGAAAAATGAGGTATCTCGAGATCTCTCGCTTTCGCAAGTTCAGGATTGGCATATATCTGCTCTTCGGGACTGAGATCAGGCTTCGTGATAATCGCTTCTGAATAGATAACAAGATCGGTATGTTCTAGAAGATTTTCTGCATCATGTCCGACAGAGATAGTGAATCATTCATTTCTCAGGGTATCAAGAAATGGTGAATCTACCCCATCAGAACCTGAGACGGAGTAGCCAAGATGTTTATAGTATCGAGCAAGGGCGGATACTCCGATCCCTCCGATACCGATGACATGAAGATGTTTTTGTTTTTCTAACATGGGAATATTTTATACAAAAAAATAATTTTATCGAATTTATCTCACCTTCTTCGTATGATATAAGAACACATAGAGAAGTATGTAGAGTCCGAAATAGAGAGCGATAAATCCATACACATTCATCGAATATACTCCATACAGGAGACCTTCTGTGGCACGACTCGTTTCTGAAATTTGGGGAAGTCGATTTGGAGAGATAAGAAGAGAGAATATTTCTTTCACGAGATTTCCTGGCTCATGCAGTATATCCCAGCTATTAAACCGTAAAAATCGTCCGATGTAAACTCCAAAAAGAGAGACCATCATGATACCCGAAACTATGACCCAACCTGTGACTCGATGATAGTGGCGATTCCAGTAGGTATGCATGAGTTCGAGTGAGGCAAATCCTGATATCAGCCCAGCAAGCGCAGTGGTCGAGATGAGGACGATATCGAAGTGGATATACTCTGGAAGCTTCCCAAGATGGATAAAGTCCGTGAATATATAGAGTGCATTTGGGAAGAAAAGAAGCCAGAGAAATGTGAGAATTGCAAATTTCCATCCTTTTTGCTTCACGGCAAGAAGTGCGAAAAAATATGGGATAAGCGCAAGTATGAGATTCCAGATGAGTCATCCGAGGATCATATCTCCCGTAAGATATATTCGCAGAAGAGCCAGAAATCCTGCATAAAGACAGAGGGCTGTATAGGCACGAAGATGCATTTGAGAAGAGATAAGTATTTGAAAGCAGGATACAGAGAATTGCTGAAAGGGCAAGATTTTGTGATTCTGAATATCTATTTTTGCATTCATATTCCGAAAAATAAGACAAGATTATTTTTGAAATATTTGACAATAATAAATTAAAATTTATTATTTAATTACTCTAGCCTCTACTTGCTGGAAAACTTCATGCAAGGCTCACTCCTTGTCCTTCAATTGTACGTTTTTCTATCTAGAGTAGGCTAGATAAGATCGGAGGAAGGTCATGATGACATTCACTGCCCTTGTGATTTGGGCGTTCAATCCCATCTCCTTTTGGTGGGTTGTCGGCTTCTTTATCTTGGATGTCCTGCTATAGAGCAGATATTCCATTATTTCTCCCTCTTGATAAACCCACCCTCTGTCTCTAGTTTAGGCACGACCAAGGTGGGATTTTTTATTTTTAGAGATTCTTCAATACTTCGCCTACAAATTTATTCGCGGTTTCTCATTTTCTCGCTCTCTCAAAGTGGCGACGATATTTCCGAGTATTGAGATCATGATTCATCCAGGTTGCTCCAAGACAGGTCCAGAGACGATAAGCACGATTCGGATCGAGTCGATGCCAGAAAGATGAATACATCTCCTGTCGACCATCCAGAAGATCGAGGATATCGAGAAACCAATAATCTTCATCGATTTTCATATTTTCTTCGTATGCAACTTCGATAAAACCACTACGAGCAGTGGAGTATTCGAAGATGATTTGCTCATATCCCCTCCCTGATAAGGGAGGGCTAGGGTGGGTTTGCTCTGAATTCTGATACAAAACCCTCTCTCACTCGCTCTTCTCAGGGGGAGAAACAAAAACCTGAAACTCTATCCTATAGATTCCATCATTTCTGATAAGCACATCTCGCAAACTCGCCACAGGAGAAGCTGACCAGTACGGGAGGAATCTCTGATTGAGAATACTGAGAATTTGTTCTTTTCCTGCGTTAACTTCTGAGTCTAAGATTTCACGGGGAAAAAGTGGCCCAGAAGCATAGATTCGTTCTTTATTCGGATTTTCTCCAGATAAGACATCAGCATCCTTGAGGATTTCTCCGATCGGACACTCTTTTCTTCCTTGCTCGATAGTTCCGTTCTCTATTTTATACTGACGACCGGGAAGAAGTGCTTTTTGCGAAAATTCGTATCAAGTATTTTTTGTATAATCAGACTCGATCGAAACCATCTCATCCAGTGGAAAAAGGACAAGTTCAGAAAGAGTCGACGAAATCTCTCGGGGATACCGTATACCCTGCCCGATAAAACCTCGGACAAAACCAGAAAGTGCAAAAAGATTCGGAAAATGTGCATATTCCTCATATTCATATTTCTCATAGGAAGCGAAGATATCCTCCTTCTGATCGGCGATATACTTCTCGCGAAATGCCTTTCTCTTAGAGACTGGAAGATCATAGTAAGGAATCTGTCCTTCAAGACAATTCCGACTGGCAAGATAACATGCCGTCATATATTTCTTACGTGTAAAAACTTTATAGAGTCACTTTTGGACTTCTTCTTCATACGGATCAGGGATAGTATCGATCTCAGCAAAGAGGAGTTCATAATCATTCGAAATCGCAACCATCATGACATCATCTTCATTGGTAATTTCTGGATTGGACCACATATATCCTGCAATCTCGATTCCATTAAAGCTGAAAATCTCTCGATTTCCGAGCCAGTGAATTTCTGCTTGTGGAAGGTATTCGTGGATCAATCCTTCAAGATACCGAAGAGTGAAAGGAATGATGAGAAGTGGGGATGCATGCGCATATATCTCGACAAGAGTGTATGGATCGAAGTGATCGCAGTGCGCATGAGAAATATAAATTGCATCGATCGTCGATATCTTCTCAGGATCAAGTCATACTTTCACCGTGCGTTCCATGAGATCTCCTATAGCATAATCTGAGAGCCACGTATCGATAAGAATACGGATATTTTCTCCAGTATTATTCGGTATATCGACGAGGAATTCGGTATGTCCAAGTGGTGTGATAATCATAAAGTATTTCTACTCGAAAAAATAAGAAAAGCAACAATTGAGAGATTTTATCTGAGCAATAATTCTCGATAAAACATACTTTTACTTTTCCACATTTCTCTCTATACTCACACTCATGAAAATCATATCACACACACCCAAGAAGCACCAAGAAATCAGCTACGATCCGAGTAATATACGATTCACTCTCACGTGTCAGTCAGGACTCGAGTCCCTCGTACGACGAGAATCTGAAAAGATAGGACTCACTGATGTGAAAGTCCAAGATCGACTCATATCTGGATCATGAAAACTCACACATGCCTATGAGCTTCTTGTGAGAAGTCGATTCTCGAATCGAGTCTATATCGATGTCCATACTGAGAAAATCACGACCTTTGATAGCCTCCACGATACGCTCGCAGACATTAGCTGGAGTGAATATCTCACAGGAAAAGAGCTGATCATCGTAGAGGCATCATCGACAAGATCTCTCCTGAGTAATACTCCTACGATACAGTCTGTCAGCCAGAAAGCGATCTTCTCGACGCTCCATACCCCGAACAATGCGAATGCGATAGAAGTACATATCCTCATCCTTATCGTCGATGATATCGCTCATATCATGCTCGATATCACGGGTGATCCGCTTCACAAGAGAGGATACCGACAGGAAGCATGAGAAGCACCGATCAAAGAAAATCTTGCCAGCGCCCTTGTTGCTTTTACGAACTGGAAATATCGAGAACCACTCTTTGATCCATTTTGTGGATCAGGGACGATCGCGATAGAAGCCGCGATGCTCGCACGCAATATCGCCCCATGAGTGAATAGGCATTTCCGTATCGAATCACTCCCCTTCCACAACCGCGAAGAACTCACAAGTGTGAAAAATATCGCACGCATGAAAGCCTATCCAAGTGGAGAATATAAGATATATGCATCAGATATCGATCCGGAGATGGTCGAGATTACTAAGCGAAATGCAGAGCGAGCCTGAGTATCGAGTGATATCCACTTTTCTTGCCAAGATGCCGAGAAGCTCACCTCACTCCTTCCTGGCGATACGCCTTCTACGATCATTACGAATCCTCCTTACGGGAATAGGCTCCAAGACTATGATTTCGATGCACTCTATAGCGATCTCGAGAAAAATATAGCTGCCAATCATGGAGGTTTTATCACGTCATTCGAGAGAAATCCCGGGAAAGAATGGTCGAATAAAAAACTCCTCAATGGGAGTGAGGAGTGTCGATTCTGGTATAAGAAGAATTAGTCTGTTTTTGTCTCAGATTTTGCTTTAATATCTGGCTTATCAGTAATAAGGATTGCTGAGACATTTCCGTTTGTAAAAATACATACTATAGTTGTACCACTATCAATACTCTCCGGAAGAGATGAAGCATGTTGAAGTTTTTTTTGATCAAAAGTTGCAAACATTTGCGTATATGCATATGCGATCTCACCATTTCCCGTCGTAGAATGATCATAT
>JAYVIJ010000024.1:0-4801 GCA_043770315.1 Candidatus Altimarinota bacterium
CGTTTAGTAGTACCGGTACTCATACAAGAAAAAGAGTAGAAAATAAATTGCCGAGACCGCTCTTTGACTTCGATGAGCACAAAAAGGATACAATTCGACTATTCCATTATACTCGTATTTCTTGGAATGCAAATTTATCCTTTGTGACGTGTTTTTTAGGGCTTGTTATAAATCGAAAAGTCTCTCCCTTAATCCACATAGATATATCCATCTATACTCGAATCATTTTTTGGAATTTTTCGGATCGTAACTTCATTGATACGTCGATAATTCATATCTTTGACGATAACATAATCATCAGTCACATCTGCGACAATACCCACGTGTCCATAGTAGCGATTGTATCCTCGACCCGAAAATTGGATGATGGCTCATGGGACTGCTTTTTGCCCTGTTTTTACTCCCGCCGCTTTCGCGTTCTTCATCCAAGCATTCGCATTTCATCGCCATGCAATACTTTTATTTTGTGCGACATACCAAGTACAGTTTCACCAAGCAAATCATCGCGAAAGTCCAGTATATTTCACGAGGTATCGTGATTTTAGTCCTGTTGCACTATCGACCACTGTAGGTCGCGTAGCTGGAGTAGGAGTAGGTATGGGTGTAAGATTGGTTATCTTTGAAGAAGGTTTTTCATTCATCTTAGATGTCACTGCCGCCATCTGAGAATTATTTTTCGCTGCCCCTGGTATCATAAGCTCCATACCCTTACGGATGGAAGCAGCATCTTTGAGTCCATTTACTCGAACGATATCATCACTATCAACATGATAAAATCGAGCAATTTCTGATATTGTATCACCATTTACGACCTTGTGGATCACACCAGAAACTGGAGGAATACGCAATTCTTGTCCGACTACAAGAGTATCACCGATAGAAAAATCATTGGTCCAAAGGATAGCATCGGCACTGACACCAAAACGATTTGATATACTGCCTATAGTATCACCTGCCACAACTTTATATGACTTTGTTCTTTCATTTTTTCATCCATTGATATCACTTCCAGATGAAGCAAGGGGTTTCGGCTTTGATCATTTTGATACCGTATCGAAGTCAGTGCTTACTAAGCCTGATTTATTTATATAACTCCCTTCCATTCCTGCATCTCATTCATATGCTGTGATAATCGTCGTCTCATCATAATCTCCTGCCCGCGCCTCATAATCTGATCAAATAACTGACAGAGAAGGGTATATAGGAAGTATGATAATCACAGCGAGTGTAAACCACCTGAAATTCCGAAACGATTCCCATGCAGAATAAATACGCTGATTATTCCGCAGTGCGCGTTTGAGACGAGCACGGGTGTTGAGGTTTGGAGTCATTCACAACTTTTAGGAATAAACGTATGATGAAGGAATCCTGAATTAGGTATTCCTCGATCATTATGCTATCGCCGATACTTGAAGTGTCGTTCTTACGGCACGAAATCCATAGGTTCTCATATGACGTTTTTTTGCTTTCATCTTAAATACTCGCATTTTCTCCGCTTTAAATTGATCCATGACCTTTAAGGTAACTTTTGATCCTTCGACAAATGGTGTTCAGACTTTTACTGTTTTTCCTTCTACATCAGAAAGAAGAAGCGCACTTACTTCAAGGGAAGCACCAATCTCGAGATCTTGGTGATCGACTTCGATCACTTGGTCTTTTTCTACTGTATATTGTTTCCCACCGATTTCGATAACTGCTATCATAGTATAAAATGTTATGCTCATATGAGAGTCCACCCGAGGGTGAATCTTAGAAACCTCATAACGAAGCGAGATAAATCCGGATTTCGAATCCGAGTCAAATATACGAGAGATCGTCTACTGGACTCGAGTACGAATAGTATATACAGGTAAGAAAAAGTGTCGAGAAAATTGTATTGACAAAAGATGGCTGGGGTACTAGGATTCGAACCTAGGAATGGCGGAGTCAAAGTCCGCTGCCTTACCGCTTGGCGATACCCCAAAACAGGAGGAACAGATATGGAATGTGGGTACTCTTGAGGATTCGAAGTAGGAATTTTGGATTCAAATTCTGCGATCAAACCGTTTGGCGATACCCCAAAATACAGAGAACATACAAAAGAAAGGAACTTTCTCATGTGCGGGGATTATAGCGAAATATCTTGAAAGTCAAGACTTTGTGAGAGAAGGTTATTTTGCATTTTTCTCTCTTCTCGATATAGTAAAAATATGTCTACAAACCTCCTCACCATAGAACTCCTCTCTGATATTGCTCATATCGGTCATAAATGAGATATCATAGAAGTTTCGAGTGCTCAAGCTCGCAATATGCTCATCCCAAAATGACTCGCACGCGAGATCACCGCAGAACGTATGAAGCAACTTAAAGAAAAAGAGAAAAAAGCAAAAGACCAGGCTCGACTCAAGCTAGAAAAAGCCTATGAGATCCAGAAACTTCTCGATGGTCAGAAGCTAGAATTTACGCTCCAATGAAAAAATGGAAAAATCTTTGGAGGAATAAATGAACATGAAATTATCACTCGGATAAAGCAAAAGTGGCATGTCGATTTCGAAAAACATGATGTAAAGCTCCCAAATAAAACTCATATAAAAACTGCTGGAACCCATCTCGTCTACCTTCATATCACTCGTGAAAGTATAGCGAAGATTGTCGTCGAGGTGAGTTTGGCAGATTAATTGTATTATAGTATTCATCGTGAAATATATCTCTCTGGATTATGGGACGCATAAATCATGACTCGCCTACTCAGTCGAAGGTTTTTGTTTTGCCTACAAAACTCTCCCTACCTCTGAACTTTTTGAATTTCTTCCAAAATGGATCCACGAACGATGAGCTAAAGCCATTATTATCGGTATGCCCTATAATATCGATGGCACTGAATCAGCTCAGTGTAAAAAAGTGCGAACTTTCGCAAAAAAGCTCGAGGATATTATTTCTATCGAGATATATTTTCATGATGAACGTCTCACTACCAGTGAAGCAAAGCTTGGTGGAGTCGATGATATCGATGCTGAAAGTGCGCGACTTATATTGGAGGAGTATATCGAGTCACATTCATAAATGAGATATGAGGGACATGATATCATAGAGCCTTCAAAGCAAAGAGGAATTTTCTCATATATCCGCGAGTTTCTTCCGCATATTCATTCGTAAGAATTCGGTAAAATCTCTCTACAATAGACGCTATTCATCCATTTCCATTTTGATATACTCGGGAGAGGTCTGTAATTCTCTGTGTATTATTAGAATTATAGCCTGCTGCAAGGATTACCTGTTTATAAAGAGTATCTATATCTCGAAACCAACTATAGGTATTACTTCTCTGGTATTCCCTATATTGGCTGGTTACATGTGCACAGGCAGCAAGAATAGAAGTCTTATGATCTGATATCATCATAAGGAAGTCTGGATTCACACTATATCCTGGAAGAAGGTAGTGATGACGTATTCCTGTTCTTACTCATTTATTTACTTTTTTATCCCATTCTTCTCCTCTTCCATTCCAAGCTCCTTCTGTAAATTGGACGATACCCTTTGCTCATGCGCTACTTTTTCTCTGAAAAGCATCTTTTCCATTTGCTCAGAGGAGGGCATACACTTTGATCAATTCACGTTCATAGAATTTTAGCTCTTCTCATTCACTCAGTCAGCTTGGAGCGATACTCATATTCTCAGTGATTATAAGTCCTTGAATAATCTTATACCATTCAATATCTCGAAGTGTCAGAGCCCAAGAAGCATTCACGAGATCTTTTGTGACTTCTGTCTGAAGATCATGAAAGTATTGTTTTCCATTTTGGAGAACGGAAGGCGTTGCAAGTCACTCAGAAAATGGTGTCTGAATATTTGGCTCTTTTTCACCATACTGAGGATATCGAGTAGCCAGTACAATATATTCTTTTCACCGTGCATCATCTCATAGAGTCGAAGGATGATATATCTGAAAATTTGTTCCCGCTCAAAGAGTTTTGGATCGTAAAATATCGCCATATGTTTTTGCCTTTGGTGCAACTCAAATAATATCTATATCGAATCTACTTTCTAGTGGTCATATCCATTCAAGGAGCCAATCATCTGCACTTTTTGGTGCTGGATTTCTCCTTCTTGCCATATAAATAATCTCAATATCAGCCTCTTGGGTTTTATCATCGACGACACTTGCTGGAGCTATAATGTAAGGGATTATCTCATATCATCCATATTTTTTTTCGAGAGCTTTTTTTCTCTGCTCATATTGGGTTCATAGATACTGATTCAGAAAAAATTCACGTGCAGAACTAAATAATCAAGCAATATTATTCCCTTGATTTATACTATTAATATGAAGTGACTCTGACGGTATTCCTTCAATTTTTTGAATCCTTGTAGGTTGAGGGAGGTATTCTGGTCGGACTTCTCCTGATGCAATACGTATAGTAGCATCTTGGACTCAATTCACTGTATGGGCAGACTTGGGCTTTTTTGCAAAGACACCAGGAGAAACTATGGCTCCAAGGGCACCAAGAATGAAAGTTCTTCGTACAGGCATTTTACAGAAATTGAAAATCAATTATAGAAAATATTATTATCTCGTCAATCTCATTGTCAGTTTTTATAATGTTTAAGCCGTTATGATCATATTCATTCGTATTACTTATCTCTTTATAGAATTCAAAGGAATATCTGTGAATCTATGAGCTCATGCTTTGCTCAGATAAAAATGAGAACCACATAGAGTGTAGGAAGAGTAAGAATGAAAAATGATCTTAAAGAGATCTTTCGCATAAGGAATGCTATGATCGATCCGAAATCGATGAGCGCATTGATTCCTATAAAAAAA
>JAYVIJ010000025.1:0-4648 GCA_043770315.1 Candidatus Altimarinota bacterium
ATTACCTCATCTTCATTATCAGCATTACACCATAAATGTTCTACATACATATCATGCTTATGTTTCTTGATATGATCATGGATCATATCTTCGATCAGATCTTTCTTGACCCCATGGAATGTAGCCAGTATATGAGACATAAAGAGAAAGTGAAAAAATAAAAACTCCCCGAATTTCGAGGAGTTTCGAATATACGAAAAGAGCCTTACGAAATCGTCGGGAAGAGAAGTGATGTCATCGTGTCCAGTCGTGCGACCATAGAAGCGGTTGTTATTTTTCGTATTATACTGAGATTATGATTTTTGCAATCCTTTTTTCCACATATATCCTGCGAGGATCGCTATCGTCACGATGATGACTGTACACATAGCACAGAGTGGGCAAAATATCTGTACCACGTATTCCTGATAGATTACATATGAATTGAACATGATTCCACCGATCGCCATGACTGTCAGTATCTTCGCAGGAAGTAATGATCTCGAGAACCAACCCCAGAGAGCGATGATGAATAAGAGAGGATAGACTATAGCAGCGATCATAGGGAAGAGTATCTTCCATTCTCCGATCGAGAAGATCACGGCTCGAGGATGAGCGAGGATGCCACTACAAGAGAGCTTTTCTGAGATATCACAGGGGAGGACTCCGAGTGGTCATGCACTTTTCTGAGCTTCGAGGATTTGTAGGCCTTCATACGAAAGATAGAAAGCATTGAATATACCGATAGCGGCGAGCATCGCGATGATGAGATATTTTTTCATAGGAATATTATAAAATACACCTCCAGTATAAGAGGGGTATATCGAAAGTCAAAGCATTTGATAGAGATTATGTCTTAAGCTGCCAGATTCATTTGATCAAAGTTATCTGGTGGATTTTGTGAATCTGCTGATGCAATTTTTTTGATTCCAGTTCATACTTTCTCTATCTTATGGACTTCATTAATGATATGATGGTAGACTGCTTGTTGTTCTGGAGACATATCCTGGAGAGTTGTAGGGAGATTTTTGAGGGGAACATTCGGAAGGATTGCATAAAAAGTACTACTCGGAAGAGTGATAATTTTCCGAGATCATTTGTAATCAAACTCAAGTTGCATATTTCCTCATTCAATCCCTTTTTATCAGAGTACCCGAATATTGGAAAGAGTATCTTTTCCAAACTGATCTGAAATCACTTTTATTGCTTCAGCTTTTGCACTATCAAAACGATCTTTCCCATCAGGATTTCTGATTTCTTCGAGTGCTCATGCTTTTTGTTCACGGGGTTTTGTTCTGAATTCTTCAGTAGTTCTTTCTCCAGACATAATTATAAAGTTAAGCAGCTAATTGTACAGGAAAACTCGTCGAATGTTTGGTTCCTTCACGTCGAATTTCGAGACGATGAGAATATCACACTTTATAGAGTACGAGAGTAGTGCCGACAAGATTCCCGAAAAAATTGTGATGAAATGGATGGATGCCGAGTTCACTACAAATATCTTCCATTTTATGCTCCGTAGTGACGCCGATTTCTTTCACGACTTCTTCTAGGGCATAAAGGGCATCATTCGCTGCCTGTGCAACATTACCTATGACATCCACACTCATAAGATGAGTAGGAAGTTCCTCATGCCAATGAGCCAATTCAGGGGAAGCAGAACTTGCAAAGTAAGACATATAGTAGAGATTATTTTTTAGACTAGATAAATATTGTGTCACAATCGTGAAGTATTTGCAAATTTTGTGTGAGTTTTTCTGTGTATTTTCTTGCATTTTCAGAAAGTGTTTTTATACTACTTCTAGTTTCCTTTTCCTATGAGCTTGGATTGGCACCCAAAGGAGGAAAAAGAAACAGCTATAAAGTTGCTCCTATTCTGGAGAACTTGGGTGGAACCGTCCAAAATTAATCAAAAATTATGAGGACCCCAAGAAAGTTTATCTTTTTTGTAGGGTCTTTTTTATTTTCCATGGAAAAATATATCGAACATCTCGAAAAAGAAATCGAACTTCTGAAAGCTCGAAATATCCGAGTTGAGGCAGAGAAAAAATGGGAGACCAGCTGGCAGAGAAAAATAGCGATTATCGCGACGACCTACTTCGTGATGATCCTCGTCTTCTGGTCACTCTGAAACCCTGAACCATTTCTGAATGCGATCGTCCCGACTCTTGGCTACACACTTTCGACAATGTCGATGGGGTGGATGAAGAAACTATTTCTCAGAAACTAATATGATAGACTTCAAAGGCGTTATAAGACTCGCTACATATACTTCAGTCTTTTCTGCTAAAGATATTTGCCTTGGCTTCGCCCGTCACATCCATTGAATTGGGCTAAGGCCATCTTGAGCTGATTGATTGATATCCATATCTAGCCTTGCTTTTGCTTCAAAGAGTGAACGTCATGAAAACTCAAATGAATCTTCGGAGATCATGAGTTCATGAAGTAATCTTTCCGCAATAATACAGGCCATAAGGAGTCAATTACTCTCGGCATGAGAACATGATAAATTAAAATCTTTCAATTTACATGCTTTTACGACATCAAGTCATTCGAGAAAATCATGAGGTAATTCATGTTGAAAATTACAGAGCTCTTCCGGAATTTTAAAACTTTCTAGAAAACCAATAAGCCCATCAATAGAAAAGTTTTTAATTCTCCTGAATAAAAATTGATTTGATTCAAAGCATTCATACAAGCATATTGAATCCTCTATAAGTTTATTTACCCGTCGAAGTAATGTATCAACTCCCCCTGGAATTATCTCTGAAACTCTAGTTTCCGGGCCAAGTGGATAAGGAATTAATGGGTTCATAAATAAAATATATATAATTAATACTATAAGTCAATATATGCTAACTCTTACTACTATGTCACTCGAAATGTCTACTCTTGTCACCTTTGCGAAAACCAAAGGTTTCGTCTATCAAGGTTCTGAAATCTACGGAGGACTTGCGAACTCATGGGACTATGGTCCTCTCGGAGCACTCCTCAAGGAAAATATCAAAAATATCTGGATCAAAGAATTCGTCCAGAAGCGTAAGGATATGGTCCTCCTCGATGCTGCGATCATGATGAACCCAAATACTTGGGTCGCATCGGGTCATGTCGGATCTTTCTCTGATCCTCTTGTTGATTGTAAAGCCTGCAACAATCGTGAACGTGCAGATAAAATTCTTGAAGAGATTTATAAAGAAGAGGTGATGAATATTAAAAGAAATTGGGTTCATTCAAGTGCAAAACTTTGGGTGAAGCACTGGGAAACTTTATCAGCAGTTGATCAAAATACGAAAATACAAAATAATGATCCAACTTTAGAAGAAGTCCAACTTATCCATCAACTTTCTCAGTGAGAATCAAATGTAATGGAAGAATTATTTCATGCTACTTGAGAATTTAACTCTGCACATGGAATGTGGGCAAGAATGCTAATTGAACTAGATAAGGATATAAATAAATTTTTATCACACTTTTTAGTTTTTGAAAAGATTAAATGTCCAACTTGTGGAAAATGTGATTGGACAGAAATAAGACGATTCAATCTTATGCTTTCAACTCATCAATGAGTTACAGAGGATGAATGAACTCTCGTCTATCTTCGTCCTGAGACCGCACAAGGAATATTCGTAAACTTCCCGAATATTGCCCGAAGTACTCGCAAAAAAATCCCATTTGGAGTAGCGCAGTGTGGAAAGGCATTCCGTAATGAGATCACTCCGAAGAATTTCATCTTCCGAACGAGAGAATTCGAGCAGATCGAGATCGAGTATTTTTGCAAGCCAGGAACAGATGTAGAGCTCTTCCAGGAGTGGCTTGATAAAGAGTGAGAGTTCTTCACCAAGGCTCTCGGATTCAAGTCAGAGAAAGTCCGATTCGTAGAAATCCCGAAAGAAGGACTTCCACACTACTCGAAGCGGGCAGGGGACTTCGAATACCTCTTTCCATTTGGTTGGGGAGAGATTAGTACTCTCGCAAACCGTACTGACTATGATCTCAATGCTCATATGAGTCTCTCGAAACAAGATCTCTCGTACTTCGATCCATTCGATAATACAAAATACGTCCCATACGTCATCGAGCCGTCTATCGGACTTTCTCGTCTCACACTTGCGGCAATGTGTGATGCGTATGAAGAAGTCCCAGGAGAAGAGGGGACATCGAAAGTCGTCATGCGATTTGCTCCAGCAGTAGCACCGATCAAGGTCGGAGTATTCCCACTTGTGAAGAAGTTCACCGAACAGGCAAGTGCTCTCTATGATATCCTCTCGTCAGAGTTCATGTGCGAGTATGATGAGGCAGGGACGATCGGAAAACGCTACCAGCGAGCTGATGAGATCGGTATACCATACTCGATCTGTGTCGAACCCGAGAACTATGATCAGGGTCAGGTAACGGTCCGAGATCGAGATAGTGGTGAGCAGGAGATCGTGAAAATTGCAGATTTGGTTACTTGGCTTAAAAATAAATGATGCTAATCCTAATTTTATGAAAAATTTCGCTTCATATGCACTCGGAGCTGCACTCGCTATCGCATCAGCCGATACTCATGCTATTCCTTATCGAGGTCCAATCAGTACGATTTCTCAGAACAAACCAAAGCCACAGGATCAAAAGGTTTGTGAAGAACAAGCTCTAAGTATAACAGAACAGATCATTCCTGAGCTTCAGA
>JAYVIJ010000026.1:0-36562 GCA_043770315.1 Candidatus Altimarinota bacterium
TGGCGCTGTTGTGTCGACAATGTTGACAGTTCTTGTCACTCCCGTTCCGATATTCCCCGCTCCATCCGTATATTCATACCCGATAACGTATGTTCCAAGAGTGTTATTGTCGAAGTATCCAGAATTTGAGAAGATAAATCCACTTCCATCGACATTATCTGCCCATGAAGCTCCATCGTCAGAGTATCCTCCATACCCAATTTCTCCACTGACTACAGATAACCCAACAAGAGTAATAACAGGAGGAGTTGTATCTAGTGTGGTAATTACGAATGTTGCATTCGATGGAGGATCTGCGATCTCTCCGCTTCCATTATATGCCCCGGTTAGACTTACATTCGCACTACCATCCATATAGTTACTTCCATCATCGAGATTGACCGTGTAGTCATAGGTAAATATAGTTCCAGTACCTAAGTCGGTCATAGTATCATCGAGAACATCGGAAGATCATGGTTGATCTATACTAATGAGTGGACTACCCACTATGGTTTCGGAGTATATTGCTGTTATAGTCATCGTACCTGTTCCTGTCGGATTAGCAGAGTAGGATAGATCTACTGTAGGGGATACTGCGAATGCGATGTTCGCAAATGGAGAGAGGAGAGAAACAAGAAAAGATGCGAGAGTCGTAACACTCGTAATCTTTCGGAATCGGAAAGAGTATTTCATATTGGTATTATTAATTACTCTTTTAAACATATCACTATGTAAAAAAAATGGCAATTTTCATACCATTGTTCTTTTTATATTTTGATTGACAAGTATGTAATATATTTTATTTAAACTTTTAGAATACCACGAAACCCTCGAGCTGCATAGTAGGAGTCAGCGCCATTGTGATAGGTGAATACTCGATCATATCGTCGATCCCCGAAGAGTGCTCCCCCGAGTTTGCGTACACTTTCTGGGGTGTCGATCCATGACGAAGTCTTCATGTCGAGCTTGTCGAAGGTCTGAAGTTGCCGATACTCTTCTTCAGAGAGCAGGGTAATTCCGATTTCTTTCGCCATCATTTCGACACTATTTTTTGGTTTATTCTCTTTGCGAGCATCTAGAGCTGTCTGATCATAACAGAGACTTCGACGACCTGTAGGACTCTCATGTGAACAGTCTATGAAAGTATATTCGCCATTTGCTTCGACATGTCAGACGACATCGGGTTCTCCTCCTGTCGCTTCCATCTTTTCGAGGATGGCGAGCTTGTCTGGGTGGGCGAGAAGTCGTGTTTCGACATCCTCCCAGGCGATATCGGGGTGGCGGTGGGGATTGGCGAGAAAGCGGGTTTTAATATTTTCTAACATAAAAGAAGATAAGTTATTCAATTCAGTAAGTCTTAAGCCGTTCTTTATTAATTTTATTTGTTCAAAACCTTTTAAGGGCAGCTATTGTTCTTTCATTAAGTTCTTTCCATTCTTTAGGAGGATTGGATATATCTTTATACTTGAATAAAATTGCTCTGTATTGATCGAATTTTATTCATTCTAAGCCATTAAATAGATTATATATATCATCTTCTGTTGCAGAAAAAAGAATTGACTCATCCTCACTGGATGGAAAGCCCTTCTCAATTAGTATATCCATTAGTTCTTTTAAGTTGGGTATTCTCTTTAATTCTCTATAAGTTAGTAATAATTCTTTCTTAATTTTTTCATCTAATGGATTATTTAAATGAAAGCCAATACCGTTAATTTGAATTTTTTCCTCATTTTCTTTATTGGCATCAATAAAATGTCATATCAATATATCAGCTTTGTCATTTTCATCTAATTTTCGAAATGTTGTAACAACATCATTAAGTTGAGAAATCGAAAGAAATTTCGAATTCTTTTGGAATAAATCAGTAAATTTATTGAGAAATTCATCTAAATTATTACGAAATCATCAATGATATATATTCCTCCAAATATCAGTATATTGTTTATCAATATCTCAAGCATCAAAAGAATCACTTGCAGATTTTGCTAAACTGGAAAATTTATCTTCTACTACATACCCCTGTTTAATAGTATTTAAGAGTTCAATATCAAAATTATCAGTATGAGTCCATCAATATTCAGATAGTAACTGTTCCCATAATCACTCTTTAGCATTCAATTGCTCTCAACTTTTCTTCTTAAAATATGATCCAAAAGGTGAAAAAGATAACAGGTAGTCAATACTAGGTATATCTGATGATCAATCATTATTTGGATTTCACTGTAAACAGTAAGATAATACCGTAATAGATGATAAAACTTGCTGAAAAACATTAGGATTTAGTGAATCAGTATATGGTTTAACTGTTTCTGTCATTTTTCTTATCTTCTTTAAAATTCTGATATTTTTTATTTTCAGTCTAATTGCACAACTATGTAGCAGTGAATCAAAATTTGATGTATCATTGTAATTTGGGAATGCCTTTTCTGCACATTCTTCAGGAGATGGAGAAAATTCGAGTTCAATATCAATAACTTTTTCTTTAAATTTTGCATAAAAATCCTCCTTTTTTCATAACTCTTCTTCATTAAAAATTAGTATAATTTTGCATTTACGATTTTCTTTAAGTTCAGAAATTAATCCTAATAGTCAGTTAACTAAGTCTTCTTCGCTAATCATTCTTTCGAAGTCATCGAGGCAAATCAATGATTGTTCTTTGGTATTAATAAAAAGTAGCCCCATACCCGAGTATTCATTAAGGGGGCTGCTTCTAAAAAGTTGAGATCATTTTTGTTTTATGAAATCAATTTTCGAATGAGTCCAATTAATTTCTTCACCAATTTTGTTTTTGGGGATAGAATTTTCAAATATCGAATACTTTAAGTCATTAGTCGAATTAATTCAAAATAATGAGCAGTATGAATATTTTTTGAATGCTAAATCATCATTTTGCTTATTCTTAATAAGAAATTCTTTTAAAAAGTAAGTTTTTCCACTTCACCAAGTTCATTTAAGGGCCATAACCTGTGGTTCAGCATTCTTTAAAAACTCTAGAAGTACAATTTCACTTTTTTGTAATGACATATAAAATTTTAATGACCTAATCTTAACATATCCTCATGCACACTATTGGCTGCCAGACACCCCTCTGCGGCAGACATGATGGTCTGACGGAACTTATTGCTATTGGTCGTCACATCCCCTGCTGCATAGAGACCCTTCACGGTCGTCTCTTGGCGCTTATCGACGATGAGACATCCTTCCGCATCCTTCTCTGGTGACAGAGTGTCGACGATCTTCGTGAATGGCGAAGATCCGATGGCGACGAATACTCCATCGACTGCGAGCGTATCGCCAGTATTGAGGGCTATACCCGTCACACCCATCATACTTCCTTGGACTTCGGTGACTTGAGTATTGTAGTGGAAGGTGATATTGGCTCGTTCTTTTGCCTTCTCGATCCAGATATCCTCGGCACGAGATCTGTCTCCTCGGATGAGGATATGGACATGCGCGCAGATATCAGCAAGATAGAGGGCTTCGGTGATGGCAGTAT
Organism: Candidatus Altimarinota bacterium; assembly: GCA_043770315.1. Taxonomy (GTDB): domain Bacteria; phylum Patescibacteriota; class Gracilibacteria; order BD1-5; family UBA2023; genus JAGOMW01. The sequence goes on from JAYVIJ010000026.1 coordinate 3,476, forward strand.
TGCCACCTCCGACAACGGCGACAGTGAGACCCTTATAGAAGTTCCCATCACACGTCGCACAGTAGGATACTCCTTGTCCATAGAACTCCATTTCGCCAGGAGCGCCAAGTTTTTTATATTCATTTCCTGTAGCGAGGATGACTCGCTTCGCCTCATATATGTCTCACTTCATCGTCTTAATCTCGAAGTGATCTTCGCCAATCTTCGACACGGTATCGACACGATCTTGGACGAGTGTCGATCCTGCAGCTTCTGCATGTGCGACGAATGTATCCATGATCGCTCATCCGGAAGCAGAGAGGACTCCTGGCCAATTCTCGACACAGTGAGACGTCGCAAGCGCTCCACCCGGAAGTTCACCGATGATGATATTGTCGATCTTGTATCGACTGGCATACATCCCAGCAGGGAGTCCAGCGCTACCAGCACCGATGATGATGAGATCGTGTTTTTTGTTTTCCGTAGACATAAGAGAAAAAAGTAGGGATAAAGAAGTTCAGATATTTTTCTAAAAAAATAATGAGAATAAATCTCATTATATAAAAAAGAGCATGAAATGCAAATTTATACTCATGATTTTGACTCAAGTTTTATATCTCCCGTATGCTTATTGCGATATTCTTGGATGATATTATTGATACGACGAGAGTTCTCTATAGGTTCAGGTGCATACTTCACGATCATATTCGAAGTTTCACTCGCTGTACGGATATGGACATCTCCGAATTTAAAAATCGTCTGAAATATCCCTGAAGTATGAGCATTCACTTCTTGGACTCGATCAAGACTGCATTCAGTGACATTTCGAGAAAGTGCTGAAATCTGCTCGATACTGATGACACGAGAGTCTGTCACGATGATGATATCGAGTTCATCGTTGATCCAGTCGATCAGGATAAACGTCAGAAACATGATCCAAAATATCGATATCCCTCACCAGTAGAGAGCTCCTCCGATGATATCCATAATCGCAATCCTATAACTTAAGAGGATCCACGTACTTATAAAAAGTGCAAGAAAATATAAAAAATGAAATACGAGGATGATCCAGTGACGATGAAGGGTCATCATGATCTGCTCATGTTCTTTTAGGAGTGAGATGTGTTCTTTTTTGACCATGTGATATGAGGATCTTTCAGATAGATGGGAATAAGGGATTCAGAGAAGGGAAGTTTTCGAAAGAGGGTTTCGATTTTTTGTATATCTTCACTATATTGTATAAAAACTTTTGGATCTGTAAAATCATTTTTCTCCCCATAGCCCTCATAGATTCCACTCGGTATATCTTCTTTTCATAGAAGTATTGGATCGCCATGTCAGACACGGATGATATATTCTCGTTGATTGGCTTTGAGTGCTGCATTTTCTGTGTCGATCAAATCAAAAAAATGACATCCTTTGAGCTGTATTCATCGTGAGAGTTTGAGGGTATTGAGTGCGAGAGTGATGATCCGCATACGCGTGAATGCTCCAGGTCCACAGACACACCAGATCTCATCAATACTATATCGATCGATGAGATCGATGATCTTCCCGGGAAACTGGGAGAAGTCATCTCATTTCGGGAGGATGGAAGTATCGATCGTTGTAGTATCTTCTATGACAAATACACTGATATTGGCAGGGAGAGGATTGATGAAGAGTATAGGAGACACGAGAAGAGATGAAGCTAAGAAATAGAAACAGAGTGGGTATGATCCTCTACATTATGAACCACGGTAGGAGAGAGCTTCGAGGATATGTGGAACTTCGACTGATGTCGATCATCCTATGTCAGCGATAGTCCTTGCTACTCGAAGTATCCTATAGTAGACACGCGTCGAGAGGTGAAGTCGCTCTGTCGAAGTTATGGCGATCTTGCGTGCTTCATCTGATATTTTGGCGAAGTTGTCGATATCGACATTCGACATTTCTGCATTTCTGTGGAGCTTGGTTCCAGTAAATCGCTCTTTTTGGATGAGTCGAGCAATATCGACCATATGGATGATCTCTTTGGTCGAGAGTTGTGGCTTTTTTTGTTCGAGTTCACCCACTTTCACCCGAGGGACTTGGATGAATATATCCATCCGGTCGAGGATTGGTCCAGAGAGTCGTGAGCGATATCGTTCGATCGCACTCGAGCTACAGCTACAGGATTTCTCAGGATCTCCCATATATCCACAAGGACAGGGATTCATCGCTCATACCAGAGAGAATCGGCATGGATAGCGAGAGCTCATATTGACACGACTGATCGTGATCTCGCCATCTTCGAGTGGTTGTCTCAGGGTTTCGAGGAGAGATTTATCGAATTCGAGAAATTCATCAAGAAAGAGTACTCCCTTATGTGCGAGTGATATCTCTCCTGGTCGTGCGTCTCGCCCTCACCCGATGATCGATGCTTCACTCGCAGTATGGTGGATGATACGAAATGGTCGCTCAGTGATCATAGGGACATCCTTTGTGAGGAGTCAAGCGACAGAATATATCTTCGAGAGTTCGATCTGCTCTTCCGTTTCCATGGCAGGGAGTATCCCAGCAAGAGCTTTTGCGAGCATAGTCTTCCCACTTCCAGGCGGTCACTGCATGAGGATGTTATGCCCTCCAGCTGCTGCGATGATAAGCGCCCGTTTTGCCTGTTCTTGACCGTGGATCGAAGAGAAATCGATCGTCATCGTCGATCGGGGAAGGGATGATATATCGAGTTTAGCACTTTTTTCGAGCGGTTTCACATTCGTGAGCATATCGACTACTTCTTTGAGATTTTTTACGGCTATAACATCGATATCCGGTATGACAGATGCTTCAGGCACATTCGCTTCAGGAAGAAATATATACTTATATCCGAGTTCGCGCGCGAGTATCGTCGCCGGAAGAGCTCACTGGATCGATCGTACCATCCCATCGAGTGCGAGTTCTCAGAGAAAGAGAGACGCAGCCGTGATTTTTTTATCGAAGTCATATTCTTTCCCAAGTATTCCGAGAGCGATCGGAAGATCATAGATCGGTCATTTTTTTTTGAGGTCTGCTGGAGCGAGATTTACGGTGATACGGGCTCATCCAGGAAAAGAAAATCCAGAATTTTTGAGAGCACTTCGTACTCGTTCTCGACTTTCCTGGACGGCTACATCACCGAGTCATACGATCGTGAAATTCCCCATTCCAGTCACTACATCGACTTCCACTTCTACCAGATTTCCGCTGATACCAGCAAGAGAAGACGAGAAAAGCTTTTGCATAGGGAAAATTTAGCGAATAGTATGGTATTTCTATATGATAAAGTATTTATAAAAATCATATAGTTTTTCTCTGTACTCGCAAATTTTTCTCGAGAAGATGCATATTGAATATTGAAATATTTTATATATAAAACATTTTTTATTCTTTCCACCACTTTTATTCTTTCTGTAAAGAAGAAAATTGTTCGAATGTTTGCTCGGATGAAAGAATTCTGCTACTATACTAAGGATATCACCAAATTATGTACCACATGTTTATTGTACGGCGTTTATTTTTCATCTGTATCTGATTCTTTTTCTCGCCTATCGTTCAGGTATGAGCGATACAAGTATATAAGGCCACTGCACAAGAAAAGGAGACTTCGAGTATGAAGGGATTTTTCGGTGGTATTGCTTTTATCATGGAGAATATTATCAAAATTATAGCATTTATTATCATTGCTTGGATATCACTCAAGGTCATCAGACTTGCATATGAAATATTCATGTCGGGGAGACTTATGTACATGAAGGTGACGCTTCCGCGAGCAGACTCAAAACTCGATAAAGAACGAGAAACGAAAAAGGATTTTAAAGAAAAAGTAGGAATTATGACGGTCTTTTATAAAAGTGTCCATAATCTTACACAATCGAGCGCTTTTGATACCATTACGAATTTCATATTTCGTCATGCGAAAATATCTCTCGAAATTATGTTTCATGAGGGTATGGTACATTTCTATGTCGTCGGATATCGTGAGCATATCAGCCTTGTCATCCAGCAAATAACGTCGAACTATCCTGATGCTGAAGTGAAACTTATCGCAAGAAAAGACTTTCCTGAAATCAAGCCTCTCGGTTTCACGATGCAAGCTGCTTCTATCGGGAAAGTGACAGATGATGTATTTCCACTGAAAACCTATAAATATTTCGAAGATGATCCACTCTCTACATTTACGAATAACTTCTGATCTCTCAAAAAAACTGATGTTGCCAGTATACAATTTGTCATAAAGCCTCTTGGTCAGAGTTGGAATAGAAAAGCAAAGAAAGCTGCTAGTATGGTAGCAAAGTGAGAGTATAAAAAATGACTAAAGTCAGGTATTTTCATCGGAACACTGAAGGCAATAGTATTTCCTATTTCATGGCTTCTGTATCGATTTATAAAAAATGAGCCAGATCCTTCAGGTTCTAATGCACCATGAGCGAGTTCTGGAGACTCTTATAAGATATTTAATCAGGCTGAAACAGAATCGCATAAGATGGTCGGAGAATCTGCAGGGCAACCAGGATTTCAATCTTCCATCCGTATTTTGGTATCGTCAGATACGGGTTCATCGGCTCGAAGTGCTCTCCAAAATCTTGTCGCAGCAACTTCTATATTCACCGATGAGTACAATAACCAACTTGGAAATCCCCAATTGATCGAAGATACACTTCGGTTTATTTTCTCCCCACTTCGTTATTTTGCGTATCAATATCGACTCATTGGTATCCTCCAGAATATTAGTTGTTTTTCGTGTGATGAGCTTTCTACGCTCTTTCACTTTCCTGATATCAACTATAATAAATCTCCGATTATTGCGTGGCTCGAATATAAGATGCTTTCTCCTCCATCGAATCTTCGATTTCCGAAAGAGCCACTTATCATGAAAGACTACAAACGTGATGTGAGTGGAAGTATCTACACCAATGATGGATCTCTCCTCCAGGTTGATAAAAATAAAAATCTCCTTCGCGATGCGAGTAAAAATCTCATCATGCTTGATGGAACGATCATAGAAGTCTATAAAGAAGGAGAAAATATCGGTCGTCCTGTCGACGAATGAAAAACTCCTATCCAGATTGACGAACATCGCAAACTTCAAGGATTTCCTCTGTATAAAGATGGTGTGCTCATGGGATGGAACGAATATCGAAACAATAAAATTCCTATCTACTTTGCGAAGAAAGATCGAGGACGTCACCACTATATCATCGGTAAATCTGGATGAGGTAAGTCAGTGTTTATAGGTTATCTTGCCCGTCAAGATCTCTGGAACAACGAAGGACTCTGTGTCATAGATCCCCATGGTGATCTCGTCGAAGATATCGTGGCATTCACCCCAAAAGAGCGCGCCAAAGATATGATCATCTTCGATCCTGCTGACTATGAGCGTCCAATGGGGCTCAACATGCTCGATCTTATTTCTACAGACCCCAATCTTCGAACGATCGAGAAAGATCGTGCAGCGCTCGATGCGACATCCATATTTATCAAGATGTATGGTGATGAAGTATTTGGCCCTCGTATCCAGCATTACTTCCGAAATGGTTGTCTCACACTTATGGATGATGAAGAAGAGGGAGGGACACTGATCGATGTTCCACGTCTCTTCGTCGATGAAGCATTCATGAAGTATAAAACTTCAAAAATCAAAAATGTCATGGTGAAGGCATTTTGGGATCATGAGTATGCCCAGACGGGGGATCGTGAGAAACAGGAAATGATACCATTTTTCTCGGCAAAATTTGGACCGTTTATCACGAACGCAACGATGAGAAATATCATCGGTCAGACAAAATCGGCATTTAATATCAGACAAGTCATGGATCAACAAAAAGTCCTTATGGTAAATCTTTCTAAGGGAAAAATCGGTGACCTCAATGCTCAGCTTCTCGGTCTCATCATGGTATCAAAGATCAATATGGCAGCAATGTCTCGTGCAGATATGCCAGAAGATCAACGAAAAGACTTCTTCCTCTATGTAGATGAGTTTCAGAACTTTGCGACTGATACCTTCGGAGAAATCCTCTCAGAAGCTCGAAAATATCGACTTGCGCTCATCATGGCACATCAGTTTATCGCACAAATCGGAGGATCTGGGGATAAGCAAGGAAAATGAGGAAAGCCGTCGATCAAGGATGCAGTATTCGGAAATGCGGGCACGATCATGTCCTTCAAAGTGGGTGCTGAAGATGCAGAGTATCTCGAAAAGGAATATGCACCAGTACTCTCCCAGCAAGATATCATCGGTATCGCGAACTTCACGACCTACTGTAAACTCAATATCGATAATGCTACCACACGACCATTTGACCTCAAAACGATATGGGATAATACCTATAAAAATGCAGAAGTTTCGAAAATCATAAAAGAATACTCTCGGAAAATGTATGGACGAAAGAAAGAATATGTCGATATGGAGATCGAAGCTCGTATGGGTATCGTTCGAGAAGAAGAAATACCACTTGCTCCAGCCCCTACTGATCCGTCATCACCCAATTCATAATGAAATTCCTTCACCGGATTCTCCCGGTTCTCATCGTTATTCTCTTTATCCTCCAGGGGCTTATCCTCCTGGGATTTGGTGGTACGGGTCCATTTAAAGGTATGGTGAAGGCTTCACCTATTTTGGCATGAATATTTGTTCTTATAGCATTGCCTGCTATATATTTCGTCGTATATAAGGCGTATGTTCGACCGATCCAACAACTCAATAATAGCATATCTCGATTCATGACGGGTATCGATGAAGAACCAAATCTTCTCCCGAATACTTGGAGTAAATGAATGAATAATGTCATCTCATTTTTTATCAAATCACTTCAGATACTTCGCGTCTTTAAACAAGAACTGCGTGATGGTCGAAAACTTCGATCAGAAGTCGAAATCGCAAGTGAAATCCAAAAGAACTCTATCGCCTGAGATGAATCAATCGTTCCATCACTCGAACTTGCTATCGGTGCCGCATCCGCTTCAGAGGTAGGATGAGATAGTCTTGATATTATACCAGGAAAAAATAGTAATTATTATATGTATATTGGTGATGTCACGGGTCATGGAGTTCCAAGTGGCTTTGTGATGATGATGGTCAACGCCCTTGTTTCGGCAATAGTCGTTTCTGAAGAAAGTAGTGCAAAAGTACTCGCAGAAACGAATCGAATTCTTAAACCTCGTATTAAACAAAATATGATGATGAGCTCGGTAATGCTCCGCTGGAATGATCGTGATAAAGCTCTCTACTATACAGGAGCAGGGCATGAATTTATCCTTGTATATAGCCACCGTGAAAATAAAGTATTTAAGATCAAATCTGGTGGAGTAGCCCTCGGGATGATGCGCGATGCTTCACGGCTCTATAAGGAGCAACAAATACGCTTTGAACCAGAAGATGTCGTCATTCTTTATACGGATGGTATCACGGAAGCCCGCTATCATTCAGAACAAAATTGACTTCTTTTTGGAATCGATAGAATGGTGGAGTCGATCATGAAGACGAATGAAAAAACCGCAGAAAATATCTTCCGTCAAATTACCGTGGATCTCTCTGCACATATGGGGTACAAGCATAAACAATATGATGATATTACCCTTCTTGTTGCTCGCTATAATACCACATGAGCTGGATCGACGAATAGCACGATCCCTGATACGATGAACTATACGAATATCACAGAATGGAATTGGTGAAGAAAACCGAGCAATCTTCAATAAAAATACTCTTCTCTTATGGCTGTCCTCCCTCTTTCAGAACTCATAAAAAATAACTATTCGTGAGATGTCGAATGAATCGAATCTCAGTCGGCTTCTTTTGTCGATTCTGAAGGAAAAGAAAAATCACTTTCGTTCATCGATCCCCAAACTCTTGAAAAAACTCCTCCTCCCGCTCCTCAAGAAAAACCGACAACTTCGACACTTTCGACAAGTTCGCCAATCATCGATACACCTACGACGACACTTGTGGAAATCGACGATCCAGATCGTAAATTGACGAAGGCAGAGGCGGATGAACTGAAAGCAACAGAAAAAGAATATAAAGATGCTCTTGCATTTGTAAAAGATATGATTGCTCCTGCCATGATGCAGATCGATGCGAAAAAACTCCAAATCGGAGATACGTATATCCGTACCATTTTTACTTACGCTTATCCTGATCTTCTCGAATGAAACTGGCTCTCTCCACTCATTAACTGGGATGTGAAATTCGATATATCGATGTTTATCTATCCGATAGACTCTTCTCGGGTAAATCGATTTCTCAAAAAACGACTTACACAACTTCGTTCACAATATGCGATCAATCGTGAGAAATGACTTATCACGGATCCTCATCTTGATGCCCAAATGCAAGATGTCGAAGAGCTTCAGGTATCACTCACTCGAGGTCAAGAAAAATACTATCATTTCTCTCTCTATATCACGACTTATGCTGAGAGTGAAGATGAGATGCGACGGCTCGGGAATACGCTTGATGTCATGCTCTCAGGTCGAAATATTCTTACGAAACAGGCACTTTTGCGTGCGGAACAGGGCTTTATCGCGACTGGTCCATTTGCTCGAGACGAAGTCAATGTGTATCGAAATATATCTACGAAAGGACTTTCTACGACCTTTCCTTTTAGTTCAAATTCTCTTTCCCAAGATGATGGTATATTTTATGGAATTAATACCCATAATAATTCACTGATTATTTTTGATCGATTTAAGACAGAAAATGCGAATATGTGTGTTTTTGCGAAGTCAGGATGAGGGAAGTCATTTGCGGTGAAACTCGAGATTCTGCGTGCCCTCATGCTCTGAACAGACGTGATCGTCCTTGATCCAGAAAATGAGTATCGAGCACTTGTCGAGACCGTATGAGGGACATATCTCAATATAAACCTCAATTCAAATGAACGTATTAATCCATTTGATCTTCCAAGAAGCCTGAAGGATACAGAGTCTCATCCTGGGGATCTCTTGCGAGGAGCGGTCGTCAATATGATAGGTCTACTTCATCTGATGCTGGGTGTCATCACTCCTTCTGAAGAGGCAATCCTTGAACGAGGACTTATTACGACTTACTCTCTGAAGGGTATCACCATGGAAGACGATAGTGCGGAAGGGAAAGAAATCCCTTTGATGAAAGATTTTGTATCGGTACTTGAGACGATGGATGGAGCAAAATGACTCGTCGAACGTCTGGATAAGTATATCAATGGTATATTCGCATGAGTATTCTCGGAGCCGACAAACGTCGACCTTAAAGATGGACTCGTAGTATTCTCTGTACGTGATCTTGATGAGATACTCCGCCCGATAGCCATGTATATCATATTGAACTACGTATGGAATGTCGCTCGGTCCAGTATGAAAAAGCGCCAACTCGTCGTCGACGAAGCATGGAATATCATGCAATATGAAGACAGTGCAAAATTCCTCTTTGGTCTGGTGAAACGTGCTCGTAAGTATGGACTTGGCATCACGACGATCACACAAGATGTGGAAGATTTCATGACCAATCAGTATGGAAAGGCGATTGTGACTAACTCTTCGATCCAACTTCTTCTCAAGCAATCTCCAGCATCGATCGATGTCCTCCAAGACGTATTTAAACTCACAGAACAAGAGAAATATATCCTCCTGAATGCTTCAGTTGGTACAGGACTTTTCTTTGCTGGATGAGAACATGTAGGAATACAGATCCTTGCTTCTTATTTTGAAGAGAAAGTCATCACGAGCAAGCCGAATATGTAGTATATTGGCCCATGAGACAGAAGAAGAATAGTATGTCTCATAGAGCTTTCTTGCGAAGAAAAACTTGAAAAATAAAAGAAATCGCTATACTTGGCAAGTAATTTTAATACTATTTTTTATGCTTACCGCTCTTAAGGCTCGCCCAGGTACCGTCGTCAAAATCGGAAATGATCTCCTTCTCGTCGTCAAACATGAGATGAAGCGAGGTGGTCGAGGTGCTACGAATGTCGCTATGAGACTCAAGAATCTTATCGTCTGAAACATGACTGATCGTGTCATGGATAGTGAAGAAAAGCTCGAAGATGTCGTCCTTGAACGTGCGAAGGCAGAGTATCTCTATGCTGCAGGTGATACGTATTCATTCATGAATCAAGATACCTACGAGACAGTAGAGCTCCATGCAGATGATGTCGGTGATGCGGCACTCTATCTCACTGAGGGGCTTGTCTGTGATCTTCAGACATTTGAAGGAAGATTTATCGGTATCGTCCTTCCGATGAAAGTCACTCTGAAGGTTGTCGAGGCTGAGCCATCAGTCGCTGGTAATACTGCTGATGGAAAGATCGATAAGATCGTCAAGCTTGAGACAGGTCTTGAGATCCGTGTTCCTGGATTCGTGAACCAAGATGAGTCGATCATCCTTAATACAGAAACCGGAGAGTACCTCGAACGAGCGAAATAGTATCATTCTAAAAACCTCACTCGAATCTTACCTAAGAAAATGGAAACGAAATAAAAACCCGTTTCCATTTTTTGTCCTCGATGATGGGCAAACAATCAGTATCCATAATACTGATTGTTTGCCCATGTTTTCTGCTGTTAGGCCCGAAGTGCTAGACATCTAGATACCTATTATCTCCGAGCTTCATGCATCGCTTTATTTAAAGGGCTAAATCTACTTTATTACCAATGTATCGACGCTGGTTTAATCGAATCTCATGATTTGCTTTTAGTAACTCTAGTTGTGATAAGGCTACAGGATCATCATAGTCGTACTCGATTAAATATCCGCCAAATGATATGCGATATGCGACAATAGATATTGCTGTTTGAACTTTAACAAGCTCTAATATAGAAGAAGCATTAAGCGATTCAGATGTCACCCAATACTGATTCTTGATATACCCAGTTGACTTGTCAATCGGTAATCCATTGGATTGGATAACTAGCATTGCAGAATTGAATGGTATATCCCCACTTGTATTGATTGCATTTCTCTCAGTTGAGCCACTTAGAACCGTCGCGGCTGTAGCGGAAATTACATCTCCTTGTTTTGAATCGTCGTCGGTATTTGGACCTGATTGTCTATTGACGTTTGCAACGAAAATTTCTGGGTTGCTTTCCATTAAAGCCATTGCAGTATCAAGTGTTCCAGTCCAAGAAGAGATATCAACTTTGTACATCGGTTGTGAACCAGCGACAACGATAAATCCGTATTTTGATACAATACTCTTTAATGTATCTATATTGTATCAGTCATTCATACCAACGAGTAACTCACGTTTTGCGACAATGCGACCATTGTATATTTCTGTACCTACAATAGATTTATATAGAGGAACTCCATCGGTTGGTTGTCTAGGTGTATTACCTTTTGTAGATATCTCATTACCTGACATGGTCGTCTCCGTACTTCCAGATACAATTAGAATCTTATCTATACTGTTAGCGTTTGATTTATCAGAAGAATCGCTTACTGTAGCTGACTTGTCAACTGGCGACTCACTTCCATTACCACAAGAAGCAAGCATGAATATACTAACAGTTATCACAAATAGAGTTAGTAATGGTGGTCTACTTCTGTGAATGTCTGTAGTTGTTTGTTCTGACATAGTATTTTTCTTAGAAAATAGATAGATTTATGAGAAAGTTCATGAAATTTACACTCGTTTGCACTTATTTACACGTGAAACTCTCGAGAAGCTTACTGTAGATATCAGGATTTTTATCGAGAGAGAGAGTGAAATGTAGGAGATAGACCGTACTTCCGCAGACTCGTGCTGTTTGGATAAATTGCATTTTCGAAGTTGTTTCATTGTACCTGGCTTCGAAGACATATAATCGAGAAGGTTCGCTATCTGAGAATGTAAAATCTATATCTTTAACCTTCTTATATTCAAGATATTTTTTTGTCGTTTGGATATTATTGAGTTCACTATATTTACTGGAAGTCATGATGCGATCAAGAGTATCTTTCAGGATGACGAGATTATTCGAAAATCCTCATTTTATATCAGGAGAAATATAGGCTGTTACCACTGATCATAATCTGGGTGGTGGGAGTGCAGATACTGTGGCTCAAGACCAATTTTTTGGGACGAGAATACTCACAGAACTATCCTCAAAGAGAGTAGTGTTTTCTATGATATCTCCCGTCTCATCAAGCGTCCCAGGAAGGCTACAGCTCGAAAGGACAACAAGTGAGAGTGCAAAAATAAGTGAAAAGTATGTACGCATAAAAAACTAAACAAAAATATGGACTCACAAATTCCCAAAGACAAAAAGTACACTCAGAACCAAACATACTATAATGATCCACCTATGATCATCTGCATATATATGGACTGCATATACAGAAAATTCATAAAAAAACCATCCTATAACGATCAAAAGAACACTATGGGCATGGAAGGTAATCTGAGAGAGTATACGAAGATCTATCGGACCAAATGTAAATCCTCAGATCGTAAAAAGCAGAGAAGTAAAATAGAAAGCTATAAAAAATGCAAGTGTCCGCTTCGCTATAAGAAGACGAATTTCAGTATATTCGGTAGGGTTTTTTAAGAGGCGATCATGTATTTCCTTGATTTTAGACATTTTTCTCTATAATAAGCCTATCTAGTATATAGAAAAATGTCACTCACACAAGAAAAAATCGCATCTCTCAAAAAACTTACTGCCTTGAATCAAGGAGAAAGTCTTAATATAGACGGGGTACTTGATTCATTTCAATCACTTCAATCCTTAGAGATCCCTCGAGAAAGTGAGATATCTCGTAGTGGAAATGATCTCCTTCAACCACGTCAAGATAGAGTGATGTCCTCAACTTCTTCCTCAGAAGCTCTTCTTGCTTGCTCTCCTCAAAGAGTCGTAGCACATCAAATTTCTCTTGGAAGTATTATGCACGGAGAGTAATTTTTGTTCTAGAAGAGTTCCTATTTACGAGTTATTTTATATCTCATTCACATACACCACCAGTATACTGTCCCTCATTATGAATAAATACGCCCTTATCCTCCTTTATGCTCTTACCCTCACGTTTGCACTTCAATATTTCTTTCCGAAACAAGAAACAGCAAATATGAATGCATGAAATATCCTGCTTACGGTAGACGATGATAGTATCGTCATACCAAATATACCTAAAATAGCTCTTATAAATAATACAGCTTCGGGCCTTACTATTGATCCGTGTAAAGATATTTCTCTGATGATAGATTCTTTGCCTCTCACCAATATCAGCGAAGTCGCACCAAACTTTTGTACTCCAAAAAATATTGGGGCTTGAATGACGGAAGCTCTTCCATTTTCTGAGCTTGCGAAAATTTTTGCAAGTCGATCAGGGAAATATGTCATCAATGTTAATACCCCACTTTGAATTCGTACGGTTATTTTCGCAGTTGATGAGCCAGGATCTATCCGATCCCTACTTACGAATGTCGTATATAATCCTATCTACAATCTTTTTGTAGCACTATTAACTTTTATCCCAGGACATTCTCTAGGGTGGGCTATCGTGATTATCACTCTGATTGTGCGATTGATCTTACTTGTACCACAGCATCATATGCTCCAGAGTCAAAAGAAGCTTCAAGTCATCCAGCCAAAAATCAAGGAAATACAAGCAAAATATAAGGATGATCAAGCGAAGCTCGGTATGGAAATGCTTGAACTCTATAAAAAAGAATGAGTGAATCCTATGGGATCATGTCTTCCTCTTATCATACAAATGCCTATACTTATTGGTCTTTATTGGGTCATATCGGGTATCAGTGATCCATCGAACTTCTATCACCTCTACAGTGTATTTGCAAATTTTGATCCAAAAAACATCGATGCGCACTTTCTGGGGCTCAATCTTCTCCAAATTGGAGGGACTATTGCTATCATTTTTGGTATTGCACTTGCATGAGTCCAGTATCTTCAAGCAAAACTCTCTTTTGCATATCAATGACCTCAACCAAAAAAAGAAGAAAAGAAAGTAGTCGAATGAGCTCCACCAGAAATGGCACTTGATCCAGAAATGATGAAAAAAATGATGCTGTATTTTTTTCCACTGACAATCGGTGTGAGTGCATACTTTTTTCCACTTGGCGTATGACTCTATTGGTTTATAGGGACACTCTTTGTGATCGCACAACAAGCATATGTGAATAAGAAGAAATAATCCTTATTCTTAAAAAAACGCCTTTCTATTTGAGGCGTTTTTTTAAGAGATTTTATCTTTTCTTATGAGTACTCTGTGACTGAAATTTTTTTGTCTTGATTCTATTAGGGTATGTTTCTCTTGTTGTATTTTTTTCATGAGAAAGGGTATGTCTTTTGCTATTTCTTGCATCACTAATGGATCTTTCGAATTAAGAAGTGTTTTCTTCTTAAACATGTAAACGATATCTACCCCAAGACCAATGATATACGGTGCAGAGAGGTCATATATATGACGACGGATTCTGTTTCTATTTACGCTTCACCGAGTCTGAGTAGAACTCAGAATAATACTGATTCGACTATAATCTAAGTCATTCCTTATGACATTTGCTACTACTCCATACGAAAAAAAAGGCTTCTTTTTTTGAAGAACCTTCTTTACTTGATTTTCATTTAAACGAAAACGTTTTGCGATCATTTTTTATTGAAATTAGCCACGAAATCTTTCCGTGAGACCTGGGAAAGTCACGACGCGTACATTTCCACCAGCAACATTATGATGCTTACTTTTTCCGCGTATATTCTTAAATCGGTTTGGGTAGCTTACGGCAAGTACATGTCGACCTTTTCGGCGACGAGCACGAAGTACTTTCTGACCATCGACCGTACTCTTGCGAGCAAGGAATCCATGGACACGAAGACGTTTTCTTTTTTTGAGTTTTCCGAGCATAGTGTATAAAGACAAAAGGTATTACCAAAAAGCTTGAGGATTATATAAAAACCAATAAGAATGTCAAAGAATTTTATCAGTTCCGTGTTTTTATCTCTCATATCCTCATCGGACTCAGGAAAATCAAAGAGGAAAAAATGTGAACAAGAGAATATATAAGAGTTTTCTCTTGTTCTATCTTCCTTAAGAATTATGCATTTCTTCGACGAACGAAGAGAATACCGAGTAGTGAAGATATTATCACAAGGATACTGAGAAGTCCTGGTCCTGTCTGTACGCGAGATGCGATCGCTGGGGTATTTGATTCGGTTTTTTCATCACAGAGAGCTTTTACGGCAAAATCTTGATATGCGAGAGCACCTGAGGAGAGATAGAGCGTGTAAGAGTTTTCCGTGACATTTTTTACGAGCTCATAGTCATTGGTAGGAGTGACACGATAAACATTGTACGAAAGAGCTCCAGTGAGGGCTTCCCATGAGAGTATCGTCGTATTTGCTCCAGTGGCTACTTTTACCGCACTGATGTTACCTATAGTACATCCATCTTTTCCTGCAGTGGCGCTGAGAGCTTCAGATGCAAAATCAGGAATCAGAAGACCACCAGACTGGACTCAAAATATTTTAAAACTATATGCCTTCGGTTCCAGCTTACTGATATACCAATTATAGCTTCCATCGGGACGTTTTATTTTCTCTAGAGGGAATGTGAGGGCTTCATTTGAAAGACTGTTTGCATTTTCTCCATAGGCTATCTTGAACTGAATTGTTTCAGCAGGAAGGTTTTCTACAAAGAAGTTCATATTTACGCGAGATCCTTCAGTCGTAAGTTTTACATCTTTAAAGGTTGCTTTTGGAGCAGGGGGTGGTGGAGGGGGGGCGATGATAACAGGAGCTTTCACGGTAAGTATTGCTGCATCCGGCTTCGTAGTTACTTGAGAAAGAACATTTTTGAGTGTGACTTGAACTGGATATGTACCAGATTTTGCTGGACTCATGGTATTGATACTATACTTTCCAGGAGATTGCTCTTTTGCTACAACTACTGCCCCATCGATTGTAGCTGTAACTTCAGTGAGTCCTGGTTCAGCATCGATAAGAAGTACTATCCCTGTACCTGATTCTACCTCTTTCGCAGGAGTGATCGATGTATTATAGTATGCTGGTGCTTTCGCTCAGTAGTTAAATTGAGAATCTATAGTTCCAATGACGGCATTTGCCCCATCCACAATAGAAGCAGTAATAATATTGGATTGTTGATCTAAATTTGTAAGATCATAAATAAATATTCCATCAGCATTTGATTGAACATTTCCGATTTCTTTTCCATTCAATTTAATGAGAATTTTACTATTCTTCTTCGTTTTTCCACTTACGGTCACTTTATTACTGGTGACGGTCGATCCCTTTTCAGGAGTTGTGATACTTATAGCTTCAGGCGTAGTCACTGGCGTTGTGGCTGCTCCATCTTCAATCCGAATTTTTATAGATCATCCTACATCTTCTAAGGCTTCTGTGACGGTGAGCTCTTGATTTCCGACACGTTTAAATATCACTCATTTACTAATTTTCAGGATACCATTATCACTCTCTTTGAACTGTATAGCCTTTCATTGTGCCGGTATAGTTGCCCCAAAATCGGTATCACTCTGAAAGAATATTGATCCGCGGTAAGTCGTAAGAGTCTTATCGTCCTTATCCTTTGCTTCGACCGTGATATCGATCGCTTCACCGACTTTTGCTGATGCAGGAGCAACGATAGAGAAATGATGAATCTTCCCAGGAGTGGTTGCTACATCAACGGCAAGAGCAGGGGTCGCTATACTGATACATCCTATAAGTCCTATGCAGAATCGAGAAAGGAGAGATTTCATAATGAAAAGATTGCAAAATAGAGACCATATATTCTGATAATATATGATTCGAGATACTTGTAATATCTTATGCAGGACTGAGATTTATGCAAGAAAAATGATTCCATTTTTCATTTTTTGGAAGTTCACGCTGAGTAGTAAGAATAATCTGATCAGCATCGAATCTTTCTATGAGTCTTTCAGCATGAGTCATATCGAGTTCAGCAAAAAGATCATCGAAGAGGAGCACTACTGGAAGGGAAAGATATTTTTTGAGCAGAAGTATCTCGATTTGTTTGAGTCATAAGAGAAGCATCTTATTCTCTCCTCGGGAAAGATATAAGCTCGCATCATGTGATCATTCTGGATATTGCACAAAAAATGAAAAATCATCGAGATGTGGTCCAATGTGGGTATGTCCTGTAAGAATATCTCGCTCACGATTTTCTACGAGATAGCTTTTTATATATTCTTCTCATCCATCTTCATGCAGATATTTACTTTCGTAGTGACATTCGAGTATATAGTTTTCCAAAAAATGATTGATCTGAGAGATGTGGTCTTGTATAAAGGTATACCATTTTTTTCTATAAAGTCCGTAAATATATGCTTTTTCTGCGAAACTTGTGTCCCAAAAGTCGAGATCGTTTCTTTGAGATTCTCCATCACGTACTCTTTTGAGTAGGGCATTTCTTTGGCGCATAACCCCTTCGTAGTCCCGTTTCATACTTCGAAACTGATGAAATGTCCGATCGAGAATACTATCAATATAGTCTCTTCTCACAGCAGGGGCAAAATAGAGAAGATTCATATCAAAAGGTGATATGAAGACGGTCCTGTAGGGGAGAGATTCTTTATATTTTTTTGCCGTTACTTTCCCTCCTTGGATGGTATAGGTATCTCAGGTATCTTTTCGATTAAGAGTAAAAAGTCGATCTCCAACTTCTTCTTTATATGCTATTGAAAATGATGCATTTTCAGTTTTGGGTGCTTGAAAGTAGTGAAGTGTTCCTCCAGAAATAAGATGTATGCCTTCCAGTATGTGGGTTTTTCCTGATCCATTTCTCCCGATGATTGCTTCATACTGACTCAGATGTATATATTCTTGTTCGACTCAGCGGAATCCATGAATGGAAAATGAGGTAAGCATTATTCGAGTGAAGAGTTCAAAATGAAAAAAGAATTATGAAAGAGAATATATAGATTTTTTGAGAGAAGGCAAAAAATCGTAACATATGAGTCTCAGATATTTGTGGAGAGGCAGTATTTTCCTTTTAAAAAAACCTTCCGATAATTTGGAAGGTTTTTTGAGAATATATTATTTTCTTTTTGCTGTGATATCGACGAGCAATGGAGAGGCTATACAGATCGAAGAGTATGTACCGACGATTGTACCAAACAAAAGTGCAAGAGTGAATCCCTTGAGGCTCTCAGGACCAAAGAAGAAGAGCGCTAGAAGAACGATAAATACCGTAGATGATGTCAGAATTGATCGACCAAGGGTGTCATGGATAGACTTATCGATGACATGGGAAAGTCCGATTTTTTTATCACCATCATGAAGGTTTGATCTGATTCTATCCATTACGACGATCGTATCATTGATCGAGTATCCGAGAATAGTGAGGAGTGCTGTAAAGAAAAATGTATCAATCTTAAATTCTGGGAAGAAAAACGAAGCAGCAACATAAAGACCAAATGCTACAATGATATCATGTATGAGGGAAGCTCCAGTCACTACTGCAAAAGGCCAACTTGCCATACCTGGTATAGATCCACGGAAAGCATATGCGATATAGAATGCTATCATGATCACTGCAAGAGTAAGCGTGATATATCATGATTGTTTGATATATGCACCAAATGATTCTCCGATATTCACATAACGAGATTGTGTAATTTTTGCAGTTTTTTCACTACTGAGCTTATTTGTAAGTGCTTTCGTAAAAGTTGCTTTTGCTTCTTGGATCATCGCTTCGGTCATCCCTTCGCTTTTTGCAAATCATGCTTCCACGACGAATGAAGTGGTACCAGCAATACCGTATACACTCATACCATTCATGACAGCTTTCCCATTAATGAGTATTGTTTTTTCGATCTCCTCTGCATATGTTTTCGCGAGAGCCTCTGTAGCATCGACATTTCCAGTTTCGACATGATATTCTACTTGGATCCCTCCCGTCATATCAATCCCAAGATTTACCCCAAATATCCAGGGAGAAAGAAGAGAAAATATCATAAGGCCGATAGCAATACTATAAAATTTGAAACGATTTTGTACGAAAGAAAACATAGAAATGGTGATATAAATTATACATTATGAGCAGTAAGAAAAGATAATGACATCTTTCTTTTACTTATAAAAACGATTTTGACCCCACATTTATACGATGAAGGTATTAAAAGTCAAAAGAAATAACATGAAAGAGCTTGCAGATGAGGGAGTATTAGGATATACTCATTTTAGTATAAAAGAAGTATTTTATTATAAAAAACCTTCTAAAAAAACGATTATTTCCCCAAAGTTATGCAGTATAAAATCCCATTACAAATAGAAAATGAAGATACGATTGTCGCCTGACTTTCTATACGACAACTTGTCGTTATGATGATGTGGGGATGAGTCTGATATGCGATATTTCGTGCTCTCGAAGGTTCACTCGGTCCGAAAGGAGCTCTGATATTTGCCGTCCCTCCTATGCTGATAGGGATTGTTATAGCTCTTGTACGTATTGCAGAGATGACATTTCTCCCAGCAATCTTGAATTATTTTAGACTGCAACTCAACAATAAAGAGCGAATGTGGTCCATGGGGACAGATAGTTATTCGGATATAGAAATCGGGTATGTCATCCAACCAAGTGATAAAGTTGATGGGAAAAATAATCTGAGTCTCGAATCAAAAATGAATGAAGAAGTCTCGGTAAAAATTGGTAAATTATAAATTAGAGATAGTATATTTTATATAACACTTTCTTATGGCCGAAACCTCTAGCGTTCAAACTTGAAAAAAACCATCTAAAGATAGTAGCACCCAACGCTATCTTCCTTTTTCTGAAATCAGAGAAAATATCATGATTATGAAAGATGGCTCATCACGTATGGTACTCAAGATTCATGCGATGAACTTTAATCTCAAAAGTACAGAAGAACAAGATGCTATCTTGATTTCCTATCAACGCTTTCTGAATTCTCTCAATTTTCCGATTCAGATTGTCGTACGATCAGTGAAAGTCGATATTGAGGCATATATTAATCGTCTGAAAAATCTCGCACTGAAACAACCAAATGCTCTTCTTCAAGAGCAGACATACAAGTATGTCGATTTTCTGACAAATCTCGTCGATCTCGCTCAGATCATGAAAAAGGAATTCTATATTATCGTTCCAAACGATATGGAAAATAATGAAAGTGTGAGAAAAATGGGAATGTTTGGAATTTTTTCTTCTTTTTGGAATGCGCTTCGTCAGGAAGAATCAGCATCAGACATCCGTATGAATCGTATCCGTACAGATCGACTCAAAAAAGCGAATTTTGAACGAGCTTCGACCGTAAAAATGAGTCTCGAAGCCATCGGTCTCAAGGCTGAGATCCTCGAAAAAGAAGATCTCATCAAACTCATATACAACTACTACAATCCTCGTCTTCGTACAGAGAATAATCTCAAATCAGAAACAGAGAATCTCAATCTTGGATAATTATACAGCAAGGAGCTCTTCTGTTTTCTCATTTTCTGGTACTGTCGGGGTAGATTCAATAATACTCCATACGAGGCGTTCACAAAAATTTCTGAATGTGAGACACTTTGCATTATATGACTCTGTACGCCTTCTAATGTCTTCTCTTTGGTTTTCAGTATGAAATGGTCTTTCTATAAGACCATTTCGTATTTCAGGATCAAAATTTTGAAGATGTATATATTGTTCATCTATTAGAGCCTGCATTTCTGGAGTACGTGTATTCATAGAGAAGAAAAATTAAGGGTATAAAAAATCCCCCAAATGGGGGATAATAATTTTAAAATGGAATATCTTCTATAGCGATTTCTTCTTCGACTTTTGGTTTAGATTTTTTAACTCTTGATTCTTCTGGTGCAGTATCGTTGATTGCGGCAGAGCTAAAAGCATTATTTGACGAAGCTCCATAACTATTGCCCCCTTCTGCTCATCCAGGAGACGAGAGGAGTATCACGTTATCTGCTACGATTTCTGTTTTATATCGTTTGACTCCAGCAGTATCTTCCCAGTTTCGAGTTTTGAGATATCATTCGATATACACTTTTTTTCATTTGTGCATGTACTGTTCTGCAATATCAGCGAGTCATCGCCATGCGACACAGTTATGAAATTCAGTATCTTCCTGAAGCATTCCACTCGCATCTTTCCATTTGCGGTTGGTCGCTACAGAGAATGTTGCTACCTTCTGACCATTCGGAGTCTCGCGGACTTCTGGTTCGGAAGTGAGATTGCCAATAAGTTGGACTTTGTTCAGAGAGTTGCTCATATGAAGTAAGGTTAAAGTATAGAGGTATGGGCATATTTATGATATATATAATTGTATGAAGTACAAGAAATTGTCATTATTTTCCTTGAGTTTTATTTTCAGGAAGAGAAAAATTCGATAACAGAAGAGAAAATAGAAAAATGTCGAGAAAGAGGAGATGAAAAATTTGCATATAAATTGTATTTTTCGTACAATAGAAGGAGTATGTTTAAGAAGAAGAAAGTCCTCCTCATGACCGCAACGGGTTCATATAATCTTTGAGATGAAGTAATTCTCAAAGAAGAACTCAAATTCCTCCATGGTCATTATGGTGAAATGGTTGATTTTACAGTTTTTACACATGATAAAAAATCTGCCCTCTTTCAAGATGACTCTATTACCTGGACGACATACTTTCCCCATGGCTTGCTTCGAAATCCACTGGCGAATATTTGGTATTTTATAGTAAATGTTTGGAGGATTTCTCGAGCAGATATCCTTATCGTATGATGATGATGACTCCTTTTTGATAATGAAGAAGGAGTATCATTTTCTCATCTCATTCACCAATGGTATTTTCGGACGAAACTTGCAAGACTTGCGGGAACTACCATAGTCTATCTAGGAATATCACTCGAAGTAAAGCAAGTAAAAAATAAAATGATGCTTCGAAAACTTTTTCAGAAATGAGACTTTATCATCGTTCGAGATGAAAAAAGTGCTGGACTTCTGGATGCTCTGGAAATTCCTTGTTCCCAAATTCATGATATTGCATTCCTTCTTGTTCCAGAAAAAGTTCCAAAAATGCCAGAGAAAAAACGTATCGGTATTTCGGTGAGATGATGATTTTTCGGTGATAACGAAGATGAGATTCCAAAAATCTATGATTATCTTATCGAAAAATGATATGATCCTGTATTTCTCGTACATACGACTGAGTGATACGAATCTCAAAATGATGCCCTCTATATTAATCGGATCATGACAGGGCGTACATATAATACAACAAATACCATCGAGCAAACCCTCAAAATCTATCCGACTCTCTATGCTGTTGTAGGTATGCGACTGCATGCATGAATCCTCTCTTGTGTCCACGGACTTCCTCTTATCATGATATCGTATGGTCCAAAAACAGAAGAGTTTGTCAATCTTATAGGAAATAAGTGATATACGATTAATCCTGAAGACCTCAAGAAAGATACCTTCCAAAAACTCTTTGAAGATCTTGAAAAAAATTATACTTTTCTTCAAGCGAATATGCTCGAACGATATAAGATCATACGGGCAGATCTCATCACAAAACTTCGCATGCTCTAGCTATACATATACTCCTTTCAATTTTCTATATTCTTACCTTACACTTTATGGACTGGAAATCACTCACAGAAAAGCTCAATCCGCTTACCGAAAAACTTAATCCATATTTGGATAAAGCAAAAGATGCAGGATTTCGTGCTCTAGACTTTACGCAAAAGCAACTCCAGAATACGCCGATAGTGCTCAAAACACTAGAAGAATATACTCTCTTGCGAGAATCAAAAAGATTTATCCTCATTTCTTATGATGAGACTGACCCTCTTGCTCGTGAGGTATTGCTTCGTTCACCAGTTTGGAGTACTCAAGCTTGGAGTGATGCGGCAGAAATACGTTTTGTAGAAGTATCTTCAGCACCTGAAATCGTACGGAATCTTGATATCACCACAGCTCTTGATATGCGAGTATGGTATACGGGCAACGAGACATTCCATGGAACGGACGTAGAGTCTATAAAAAACTGGTGGAAGACAAGATGCTATGATGGAGCGTCAGAGGAGGTGATATCTTGAGAAAAAAAAGAGAATACTTCGCCAGATATATCCAAACAAGATGTTCCAGAAGAAAAAATAGAAACAACAGCACAGGTATCTCCAAAATCTCCAATGGTCGATCCTCTTACTGAAAAATAGAATCATTTCTCCATTTGCTATTCTTGTGTATACTTCTTTATAAGAAATTCTAGCATTTATCTATCATTTTATGAATCCACTTGATATTCTCTATATTGTCATCTCAGTCTGTCTTGTATTTATTTGTGTACCTCTTTCGATGATCCTCTGGAGAGTATTTAAGATGATGGATCGTGTCGAGCATATCCTCGTATTTGCCGAGCGTATGGTAGGATATGCAAAAGAACTAGAAAGCATTCCGGCAAGAATCCTCGAAAGGCTTATGAAATAATACTAATCCTCATCTACTGAGGATTTTTTTATCGAACTTTTATAGATTCATCTGAGGATCTTTCCTCGTCCGATTTCTTGATCAGGAAAAGGAGTGAAATTCGTTTCATTACAAAAGAGATAGTTCTCACTCCATCCTGAGAACCTACTCTCAGAAGTTTTTTCTACGAGTAATGAAAGAGTTTGCTCTTTTTGTCTATTCGCAAAAGTTTCGAAAACGTTTTCTCCTACTCTCAGAAGTTTTTTTAAGCGAGATTGGGCGATATGGTTTGGGATTTGGTTTTCATATTTTCCAGCAGGTACAGAGTAGTGATCAAGGTGTGCCGAAAAAGGGAAAGCATGAAGCTGAGTGATTTCGAAGTCTCTTACAATTTTTTCCGTTTCCTGAAAATCTTCGTCAGTTTCTCCAGGAAATCAGACGATCAGGTCAGCACCAATGTTAAGAGTGACGCCATCTTCTCTGATGATATTTCGAAGTTTCATGAGTATATTTCGTACTTGGTCACCATCATAATGACGATTCATTACTCGGAGAATATTTGACGATCCCGACTGAATAGAAAGATGTACATAGGCATTTATCCGAGGATTCTCGAAAAGTTTGATGAGTTTGTCAGACACAAATTCGACCCCGAGTGAAGAGATTCTCAGACGTTCAAGATTTGTTTTTTCGAGGACAACTTCGACGAGTTCGACAAACTTCGACTCTGCATAATTATTCGAACTTGTTGCTCACCAAGCACCAAGATTGATCCCGGTAAAAACCACTTCTTTGCCACCACCTTCGACAAATCCATCGATCTCGTCGATAATCTCTTCTATCGGTCGCCACTTGTGTCGACCACGTGCCTGGACAGTCAGGCAGAAGGTACAAAAATTATCACATCCTGTCTGGATGACCATATACTTACGCGTGAAGAGTTCTTTTCCAGCAATTTTTCGGAGCGATCGAATCTTCGTCTTCATCATTTCATTTTTTTGTTCTTTCGTTACCCTGAAATCATCGGGATCTTCAGGGAGGATTTCTATTATATTTTTATACTCTTCTAGTTCACTATATACTTCGAAAAATCGAGGATCGACGACACCATCGCGGATATTCCCACATCCTGAGAGATAGAGTTTTTCTCCTTCTGCAATCTTCGGGAGGATTTTTTTGGCATGCTTGACCCACTTGGCTTTTGCTTTATCGGTGACGACACATGATGCTATGAAATATCCCTGCTTGTCAGACAAATGTGGATGGACGAGCCATTTTTCTGCGAAATATTTATTGGTTTTGCAACCGAAAACTTTATAATCCAAAGTACGTATTTACTGCTAAGTGGATAGTTTATATCCAAAAATTCTTTTCTCGCAAATGCAAATCCCACGAGACCAACATACACTTTCTATTAAAGTCATCCCACGAGCGAAGAAAACTGAATATATCGGACAAATGGATGATGGTGCTCTGAAAATCCGACTTCGAGCTGTCCCTGAAGACGGAAAGGCAAATATTGAGCTTCTTCACTTTCTCCAACAGGAAACAGCAGAAAAATGGGAGATCGTTTCAGGATTTACCAATCAGAGGAAGAGTGTAAGGAAAAATATTGACAAAAAATAACTTCATCTATAATAGATAGTGTTTACTCACTTATTTTTATTCTATGGGCTCGATAAATATACCTGGTCTCGATGAAAAGGTTACAAGTCAGTTTCCTCTTGAAAGATTAAAAACAGTATTGCTTTGATGATTCGATGAAGCTCGAATTGCCTTTATGCTTGGGGATGCTACTATGTATCCTACGGCAGTATATGTCGGTGATACGAATGAAATCCTGAATCTTCTTCCAGATATGGATGGATCTATCCGTACAGATGATCCTACAAAACAGCCTCGTTCATGAGAGTTTTTTAATGGTCGTATGATTCGAGAAGATCAAATTGAACAAATTAAAGGAGTAGCAGCTTATAAAATTGCTCCTGTCTCTTCAGCATTATCTCAGCAAGTTTCTCATGATGCTGCTTCCAGAGTTGCAGCGTAGATCTGTTATTAAAATACCCCACTTTTTTACTAAGGGGGTATTTTTTTATAAAAACTTTATGATAGTTCCATCTCTATTCTCCGATTTATCATGTCGACTTCTCGTATTTTCACTACTATACTCTGCCCAATCTGGTAGAGTATTTTTCATTTCCGATCGATGAGTGCTCCTCGAATAGAATCAAGGATTATTCATCACTTCATGATGGTGTTATGTCCTCATTTGAGAAATATCGATCCTTCGACACCACTCTCAAGTTCGACATAGATATTGGATTCTGTCAGTCCAGATATCACTCCATCGAATGGCTGTCCGACTTTATCTGACATATATCGACACATATAGAGCGCATCGATAGTACGTGATACATCTTCGGCAGAGCGCTCTTTCTCGGACAATGAGAGTCACCATTTCTTCATACCTTTCTCATAGATCGACTTTTCCTTCGGCAGTTCGCCATGAAGATACTTCTTGATCATACGATGAAGGAGAAGATCGGGATAGCGACGGATCGGGGAAGTGAAGTGTGCATAGTACTTTAGGGCAAGACCGAAGTGTCGATCGACAGCATCTTTGTATACGGCTTTCGCCATCTTCGGAAGGAGGAGTCGAGAGAGTCGGTAGAGATCACCTTCTTCTCGTGCTTTCTCCAGGACTTTCCGGATATCATGGGGAGTGACTTCTCCTCATGTTCATATATCCTGAGATATAGCGATGAATCATGGTTGTCGATCCGTTGTCGATATGGCGATGATCTCTTGTATCTCTCGGGTTTTCTCTGCACTTGGTGCTTCATGGACTCGTGAGAGGAATGGGATCTTCTTGGTAGCACACCATTTGGCGATCTCTTCATTTGCGAGCACCATGAATTCTTCTATCATCATATGGGCTTCATTTCGTTCTCGTTTTCGGATATTCTTTACATTTCGTTCTTCATCGAGATCGAAGTAGCACTCTGTCGTTTCGAAGAGGATTTTCCCTTCTTTTTCTCGTCGTTTTTCGAGAATTTTATAGAGAGAGAAGAAGTCTTGCAGGATATTTTGTTCGTTTGTCATCCCGTAGGGATCTGCTCCTATAGTGTGGTTTTTCTTTGAGGCCGATACTGTACTTTTTGAGGAAAAAGTACCAAAACCTTCGGGGGTGACAACAGGTTTTTTTATGTCTTTTTCTCAGTCGTTGATTTTTGATGCATTGCCACCCCCGATCCCCCAGTGTATATTTTTTGAAGAAGATGAAATATCTTGCATTTCTTCCCATACTTCATCATAGATTCACTTTCTCATACTCTCTATCACACTTTCTGTAACGAAAGACTCTTTCACTTGTCCAGCATGGTCGACACGTAAGAGGATCGAGAGGGTCAATTTTGGTCATCCGGGATGGAGGCTACAGCGATCGTTCGAGAGTATTTCAGGAAGCATTGGAATGACACGGCCAGGAGTATAAATACTCGTTCCACGAAGATATGCTTCATGATCGAGTTCGCTCCCTTCTTCGACATATTCTGCGACATCAGCGATATGGACACCAAGGAGGAAGTCACCATTCTCATATCGAGTTATTGATATTGCATCATCGAGATCCTTCGCATCAGCACCATCGATTGTCATCGTCGACCAAGAGCGGAGATCTAGGCGTTCATGAGTATGTAGAGTTACTTTTGGAAAAAGTCTCTGGTTCGATAGTTTTTTGCTGTTTGGTAGAGGATTCACCAAGTCAAAATGAGGATATATATTCGCGAATTTTGGAGCTTCGGGAATTACCAAGTTTTCGAAACTTTCGGGCCATGAAAGCCTCACACCTGCTCGGAAAAATATGATTTCTTCCATAATTTTTGGATCTTTTTCAGATCAAAAATATCGAATAATACTTATGATACCTTTCCCGATAAATCTGACGATAAAAATATTTCCATGAGTGATATTCTCAGGTGCGACTTCACAAATGACTTTGGCTCATCCGAGATTTTCAAGAATCCTATATTCTACTTTTGCATGAGTTACAGAAACTCTCATAAGGAGATCTTCGGTACTTCGTTTGAGAAGTTTTGTAGGTTTGACTTCCGCGAGCTTACCATCTTTGGATGGTCGAGTCACGATGAATTCCACAATATCACCATGGATATATCCGAGGGCTTTCGTATGATATACATAATAGAGAGTACCATCTTGCGTCTCTATGGTGATACGTTTTTCGCTAAAGAGGAGTTTTCATTTTCCATGGACTGTATGATCTGGTTTTGCAGTATTTTTCCAAAATTTTTTCTGTATCACGAGGAGATGAATTATCAAATATTATATCCCATTATAGATCAAGTTTTGTTTTCCGTCAAGAAGAGCAAAAAATCATTTTTTTATATGGGGAATCATAGGACTCGGAAGATCATCAAGAGTGAACCATCATAAATCTGAATGAATTTTTGATTCGAGGTTTTCTGGCACCCCTCCCCAATTATCGAAGAGAAAAAGTGTATTTTTTCTGTCACCATCGATATACTGAGCATCGATCACAATAGTAGCAATAATATCTCATTTTTCTACACTGACGCCAGTTTCCTCCTGGAGTTCACGCTTTGCAGCACTAAATATATCTTCATTTTCTTCTTTTTTCCCTCCAGGGAATCCCCAATAATTTGGCCAATAGCGTGAATTTTCAGATCTTTGTATCAAAAAAAAGTGTGATCCATGTCGAAGTATGATAGAAGCAGATTCAATGAAGGACATGAAAAGTAATAATGCAATATAAGTCTCTATAGAATCCTACTATTTTATTCGATTGAATGTATTATAGTCGTAAAAATCCAGCGAGAACAATAATTGGAGCAAATATATACTTTCGGAAGATGGAATTATTGATAATGAGGGCGATGATATATCCTCCTATCCCCCCGAGGATCCATCCACCTATGATGTCTCCAGGATAGTGTACTCATCCTATGACTCTTGCTCCGGCTGTCACTCCGCCGAAGAAGATAGCTCCAAGGATCAGAAGTGGTTTTGGACAAAACCTCAGCAATCCTATAATGAGAGCTGCGGTGAAAAGAGCATGACCAGACGGGAAAGAGTTATCTAGTGGGTGTGGGATGAGCGGAGCGATTCCTCATACTACCTCCTGAGGATTGAGGCGCCATGCTGGTATTCAGAAATTGATAATAGTATAGAATCCAAATGTCAGAATAATCGTGAAAAAAATCTGGAGAGACCATATCTTCCAGGCATTGTCTTTCTTATAAAGTCCAGTGAACCAGAGATATAAAAGCATCAGAGCTCCATATATTACTACTGCTTCACCAAGAAACTGGATGATCGTTGCATATTCTGGTCATACGATGGAGCGCGCTTGTATAAGGAGTTGTGTATCGAGATTGAGGAGAGAGTCTATCATAGACCTATTGTATCAGAGCCACTGCTTTTACCAAGAGTTTTCAAAAGAAAAGATTGACAATCATAAAAATTAATCATAATAGATTATTATATTTAATCTTGAATATGAATGAACCCCATGTTATTTCTGATTTTCCTGCTTGGAAAGTTTGATTCGTATGATTTGCAACTGCCATTATCCTCCAAATTCCTACATCAAGCTGACCAAAGTCAACTCAAGAGCAAATTATAGGAGAATTTCAAAGAGTTATGCTTCTTTCAAACAATTCTCAGAAAGATACAGCTATACCACAACTCCATATTAATAATTCTTGGCAAGCTCTTATAGAGCTTATAGAAGATACAACACAATATAGAGAAATTCAAGGAGTTCGGTTTTATAAAACAAGAAAACTGCATTACTACATTGCTCTAGATGCGCATGCAACGATAACTTATTTTATCTCAAAATGACAGGAGCGCCTCTATGATGATTTTAAAATACCATCAAATATAGTAGAAACTCAAAAAAAACCATAAAAAAAGCTGAATCTTGATTCAGCTTTTTTTATTATTTTACAAATTTTACGACGGCTTCAAATATCTGAGGGTGAGATATTGCCATATTAGAAAGTACCTTACGGTTTAAGAGAACACGCTTTGTATAGAGAGCATGGATAAAACCAGAGTAATTCATACCAAGTGGACGTACAGCATTATTGATACGGACATTCCAAAGGCGACGAAAATTTCTCTTCTTTGCTTTACGACCAATATAAGCATTTGTACCAGCTTTCATGATAGCATTTTTTGCTCGAGAATAGACGTTTCCATTCATTCGGCGATATCCTTTTGCAAGAGCGAGGATACTTTTATGTCTTTTGTGGGTCATCACACCACGTTTTACACGAGTCATAGAGGGGGAGGGTTAGAATTGTATGAGTATTGGGAGATTTACCTTCGACTATTTTCCATAAGGGAGTGAAAGTCGGCATTCAAGCTCATTCGTATAAGAAACAACTTTTCCATATTTATCACGACCTTTTGCTTTTGAGGATTTATTCTTGAGAAGGTGACGTTTTGCCGTTTTATCGAGAATGAATTTTCCTGTTCCAGTGATTTTTACACGTTTTTTTGCGCCAGAGTGAGTCTTGAGTTTCATGGGATAAGAGGTTATGGAGATTATTTTTTAGGATAGAGAGTGATATTGAAGTTACTTCCTTGTTTTGCTATTTTTTGTGCTGGATCTTTCTTGTATACAGATTCAAGGGAGATGATGAATTCTTCTATTTTTTTTATGGCAAGATCTTCGTATTGATTTTCACGACCACGGAGTTGGAGAAGAATCTTCATCGGATGACCATCTTTTGCCCATCATTCCGCTTGTGTTTTTCGTACTTCTATGTCATGATCTCCTATTTTATAGGTAAGTTTGATGGTCTTTACTTCAGTTTTTTTATTATTCGACTTACTTCCAGACTGTTGTTTTTGTTGTTTGAAGAGGTGCTTCCCGTAATCCATTATTTTTACTAGAGGTATACCTTCTTGCATACCCATTTCTACGAGATCAAGATCCTGTTCTCATGCGAGATTCAGTGCAGCATCACGTGTCATTTTTCACAGCGATTCTCCTGAGTCAGTTATGACCATGAGTTCACGTGCAATGATATTTTCATTGATGCGTTTTTCGTTTTTTTTCGGGGTGAAAGGTCGATTCATGTATTATGCGTTAGCAGACTTCACTAATTTCGCGAACGTAGATTTACGACGTGCAGCGGTATTTGCATGAAGAATATTCTTTTTTTCTAGAGTGTCAATACGAGAATAGACTGCTGAAAGAGCATCAGTAATCTTCTTCGAATCTTTCTTCTCATCTCTGAGAAGAGCTTCAAGAGCTTTTACACTTTCTTTTGTAAGTTCTTGATAACGACGATTGCGAGATCGCTTTTTTTCACTTACTTTGAGGGCTTTTTTTGCAGACTTCGTGTTGGGCATGGGGAATGGGAAACAATATAAAATCTTGGCTTTTGCCAAAAGTAGGCGGATTATATAAAAATGAATCTGATTGTCAAAGGATTTTTATACTTATCTCATATTAGTTTTTCATGTCCTATAGTGGAAAAGGAAAATTTCGGTGAAAAAATGTATACAGATATTAAGAAATTGTTTTTATGCTCACAATTTTCATAGTTTTTGGAGCTATACCCAGTAAGACATCTTGTCAGATAGTATAGTTTTCGAGCGAAACAAGAGATACTATATATCCAGGAACTTCTTTATGAGAAATTTCTAGGTATTTTCACTTACTATTATTGATAATATTCACTATTTTTGTGATGATCTCTACTTTCTCTCATTTGAGAATATCTTCCTCGATCGGTTTAGAGAGAAGTTTTTTTATAAATAGTCCTGCAGGAATCTGCGTAATTATCACTAAAATAATCACAAATAACCATAAAGGAAATCATGGGAAAATATCACTGCTATCTTTCATGAGTGTAAAAATCAACACGAGAGATAGGAGAGTTGAACTAAGAAAAACCTTTATGAAAATATGTATCTTCTCGAGTTGAGCCTGAAGGATAGCCATCTCTTCAAAATCTAAGAGAGATATTTTTGCTTCAAGGAGTTTACGAAAATCGAATCAAAGCATAGAGGTTATTTCTATAATGGGTATTCCAAATTATGCAGACTCTACCATGACGGCAAGGAGTATTTCTTGAGTCGGTACATCTATAATACCTGTTTGGCGCAATCCATATGATCTTTGGAGTGTCTTGACGGCGATAATGGTCGGTCCACTCATCACACCAGTTTCCCTTCATTTAAAATATCATTTTGACTTAAGGGCTCCCTGAAGAGTTGTTATATGTTTTCCACTATCACCACGTTTTGGAGATCAGATAGATGATACTTTATTGCTCGCTACTTGATAAGTATTTTCCCACTCATTTCGAGCAGAGATGAGAAGTGCCTTCTCAGATTCTATTTTTTCTATTTCAGCATCGCGGAGTTTTACGAAAGTACTATGTTCGCTCACCAGTGTTGCCTTTGTTTTAGGGCCGTATACTCAAGCTCCTTCATCATTTTTATTTTGGATAATAGCATGATTTATCTGAAATTCTATAAGCATTGATCGGATATCAGTAGTGTCAGGATTGTAGCCGAGATCTCCAAACATACCAAGTATCTCTGGACTTAAGTAGGTAGACAATGAATTCGATGAGACCTTCCCATACATATTCAAATCGACCTTACCTGTATCGATATCACGAAAATTGAGAAGTGGCTTCGTCGTGTCAGTCGTAATAGTTCCCATAACTTTTCGCTTCCCCCATACCATGGCTCGTCTGAGTCCTGCTTCGCCTGAGCCCATCCATATATCAATACGATCAGATGAGTATCATCTTTCTCCAGCTTTTACTATCGCGCCACCTCGATCTTCTACAATTCCTACTCCGAGTCCTTCAAAGTCGATTCTTGTACCAAAATTGTATGTTTTTGGCGCAGCGATCATTCCTATGAATACCGGCTTTCCACTTGCTCCATTCGTCCCATTTCCATTGAGAATTTTTTCTGCCTCATAATTTCCTTTGAGGTAGAAGTTTTGATCTGGAAGAGGTGAATAGTATGCAGTGACGATAAATTCTTGTTTGATCGATGCAGCATATCCGCTATCTCCATGGAATGAGAAGAATGCTAAGAATGAAGCAAGTATATAGCTATACTTCTTGAGGGAAGGGATATTCCAAGAAGACGAATTTTCAGAGACGAATATGAGCGACACATCTTGACGAATATGAGCCCGAAGGAGACTAGAGGAACTAAGAGAGGAGGGTGAGTACATGTATAACGATTAGGAATAAACGTTCTTCATATATACGAGTTATGTCATCTTCATTTACAGTGTATTTTTCTATCGATAAAATTTATCGACAAGAAAAGCATAGCACAATTTTACAGGATATAACAAATTTATTATGTTGACATGTATATTTTATATTTATTTATTATATAAGTATACTGTTTTTGCTCTAGACTCCATATTATGGATATTCTATGCTAGACATGGAATAGATTGTGTCACTCTTGAGAGAAAAATTTCCCTAAGAGGGAGGCATGGTATCGAAAAAGATATAAAAATCAAAAAATTCTTTGCTTTTCCACCTCCTTTTTATATACTCTCGAGGCTCTTGCCTTTAGCGGCATAGTATTTTCGTAGTTACGTAATGCTGTGATGATTACGAAAAACGAGCATGGCGGCCATAGTTTAGTTGGTTAGAACGCCGGACTGTGAATCCGGAGGTCGTGGGTTCGAGCCCCATTGGCCGCCCCATTAAAAAATTACAATTCT